>CAYWUY010000059.1:0-18995 GCA_964461535.1 uncultured Flavipsychrobacter sp. | reverse complement strand
GTAGGATTCACCGTTTGCACACGAGTAACAGGGTTACAACCCTCAGTAGTATAACTAATAGTAACCGTACCTGCAGCAACACCACCTACAACACCAGTACCGGCATCTATAGTTGCTATAGCTACATCGGCACTTGTCCATGCACCACCTGCAACTGTATTTGCTAGAGTAGCAGTACCAGTTTGACAAACAGTAGTAGAACCTGTGATAGATGCACCAGGATTATTAATAGTAACCAACTTAGTAGTAGGAGTACCACAACCATTAGAATAAGTAATATAAGTAGTACCTGCGGCAACACCATATACTACACCTGTAGAAGAACCTACTGTAGCTACACCTGTAGCACTTGACGACCAAGTACCACCGGTAGATGCGTTAGACAATGTAGTTGTTAAGCCTACACAGGCAGCAACAGCAGATAAAGGCGTAATAGCAGCCGGAGCAGCATTTACAGAATATACTGTAGTAGCAGGATAACCACAAGCAGCAGTATAAGTAATAGTAGCAATACCAGCTGATAAACCTGAAACAAAACCTGTACTACTATTAACAGAAGCTACAGATGGGTTACTGCTAGACCATGTACCACCAGATACAGAGTTAGATAATGTAGAAGAACCACCTACGCACACAGATGTAGTACCAGTAATAGCACCAGGAAGCGGATTTACTGTAAATGTTTGAGTAACAGGTACACTACAAGCTGTATAAGAGATAGTAGTAACACCAGCATTAACAGGAGACACAACACCTGAAGAAGAAATTGTAGCTACAGCTAAATCGCTTGAAGACCATGTACCACCAGAAGTAGCATCAGCTAGTGTTCTAGAGTTACCATTACCTGTAACTACTACGTTATCAACACCCCAATAGAAACCCCAACGGCTGATGTAGTTCCAACGAAGTTGAACACTTGGTTTGTTTAAGGCATCAGCAGGTAAACTGAAGGTTTGGTTAGGCGTTGCAGCCGACCAAGTAGTAGAACCTGTTGTTGCATTATAATAGTCGAATAATTCTGTCCAAGTAGTACCACCATCAGTAGTATATTCTAATTTAGAAGTAGTATCCCAAGTAACGTTAGATAACATATAAGTATTCAACGTAAGCGTAACTGAAGGATAACCAACTGTAGAGAATACAGGAGAGAATAATCTTGTTTTTAAATAAGAAGTAGAACCTGCACCATCAGGGTTAGCACCCATAAACTGAGTACCATCACCAGTAATACCACCAAATGCACCGGAAGTATTGATAGCCCAGTTCCAAACAGATACATCACCTGAGTTAACAACTGTCCATGTACCACCTATAGCACCTGTCATACCAGAGTTAAAGTTTTGAGAGATCAAAACAGTAGTACCCGGCATACACACTGAAGGTGTACCAGTAATAGGAGCAGGAGTAGCTGCAACAGTGAATACCGCAGTAGTAGCAGTACCGCAACCATTAGTAAATGTTATGGTAGTAGTACCAGGAGTAGTAGTAGCAGTAACTATACCAGTAGATGGATTAATGGTAGCAATACCAGCATCTGATGAAGACCATGTTCCGCCATAAGCTGTGTTAGCTAAAGTAGAAGTACCTGAAGGACATACATTCAAAGTACCAGTAATAGCAGCAGGAGCACCCGCTACAGAGAACACGCGGGTAGCTGCTGTGCCGCAACCCGTACTGTATGATATAGTAGTAATACCAACTGTTAAACCAGTAACAACGCCTGTAGCAGAGTTTATTGTTGCTACAGAAGTATTTGATGATGACCAAGTACCATTAGGAGTAGCATTAGCTAGTGTAGTAGTACCTAGTACACATATATAAGATGGACCGGTAATAGTAGCCGGTGTACCTATAACTGTAAATGCTCTAGTAGTAGTATTTCCACAAGCTGTGTAAGATATAGACACTGTACCAAAAGCAACACCACCTACAACACCTAATGAACCTGTAGAAGATGATACAGTAGCTACAGCTAAATCGCTAGAAGCCCAAGTACCACCAGCTATGCTACCATCAATAGTAACAGTTGCACTCTGACAAACAGAAGTAGCACCTGAGATAGTAGGGGTAGTCATAATATTGATGGTTGCAGTACCATTAGTTGTACAACCTGTAGCACCAGCCGCAACTGTATAAGTAGTTGTAGAAGATGGTGAAGCTACAGTAGTAGCACCTGTAGTAGTAGATAATGTAGCTGCAGGAGACCAAGTGTATGTATTGGTATTACCATAAGGATAGAAAATCCATGCTTCAGGAGAACCAGATGCTATATTATATACAACACCATTTCTTCCAGGAGCATTAACACCTATAGTACGAGCCGGGTTTTGGATACCGCAAAGCTTAGTATATGCATTGGTACTTGTAGTTTGTGCTACATGACACTCAATGGTATTACTTGTTTCATTAAATACTATTTGACCTGTGTTAGTACCAGTACCAGAAAAGTCACCATATGAGTTATAGCTAATTACAAATTTTCTGAAAGGAGCCGTACCTATTGTACCGTAATTAATAGAACCACTACCCGTATTCATGTCATGTAAGAATAAACCTACAGTACCGGCAGGGTTAGTAGTATTTGGAACAGCAACGGCAGGATAACCTGTAGTAAGACCAGTACCAAAGTTTACATAACCATTAGTATTTATATTAACCGAAGTATAGTTAGTACCAAAGAAATTAAAGCTGAACGGAATAGTAACAGCAGTAAAAGCATCATCGCCAGAAGGGCCAGCTGTAAAACCTGTAGTAGAATAAGCAGTATAAGTAGTAGCTGCTACAGAATACTGAGTAGCAGAACTAGGAATACTACTAACTACAGTTAAAGTAGACGTACCTGCAGGACAAATTGAATAACTACTTGCAGTAGCCACAACACCTACTGGAGCTACACCAACACCGATTGTTGTAGTAACTGTACTAACACAACCACTAGCAGTAGAAGTAGTAGTATAAGTAGTAGTAGTAGTAGGAGAAGCTACAACTGTAGCACCTGTAGTAGCACTTAAGCCTGTAGATGGAGCCCAAGTATAAGTAGAAGCACCTGTAGCTGATAAAGTAGAAGTAGCACCACTAGCACATATACCTGATGCTGATGGAGTAACAACCACTGAAGGCGGTGCATTTACAGTAATGGTTCTTGTTACATAACAGCCATTAGTAGGATGTGTATATGTAATAGTAGCAGTACCTGCACCAACAGCTGAAACTACACCACCAGAAGATACGTTTGCAATAGATGTATTACTTGAAGACCATGTACCACCACCGGTTGTACTTGTCCATGTAGTGGTAGTAGTACCACCAGATGTACATAAAGAAGTAATACCACCAGTAATACTTCCAGGGCTGGTATTATTAATAGTTACAGTAGTACTGTTTCTACAGCCAGAAGTATTATTTGTACCATATACAGTATAAACAGTGGTAGCAGATGGGCTAGCATTAACTGAAGCAGCATCTGTTCTATCCAAACCAGTAGATGGAGACCATAAGAAAGTATCAGCACCAGTAACCTCGATATTAACCGGCAAGCCAGACGAACAATAATCTGCCTCTGTAGGACCTGCTGTTAAAGTGATACCTGCGCCTGATACAACTATTGGCAAGGTAGCATCTCCACAATATGCATTACTATAAGTAATAGTTGCCGTACCAGCAGCTATACCATAAACCACACCTGCAGGATCAACAGTAACAATAGCCATATCTGAAGAACTCCAAGTACCACCAGTACCTAACTGCACCATTGGTGCCACACCAGGATAACATAAAGTGTCATCGCCAGCAACATAAGGAGTAATAGCCGATGTATTATAGTTGAAGGTAACCGTATTTGTAGCTGTACCTATACAACCCAAAGCATCGCTACCAGAAACAGTATATGTTCTAGTAGATGCCGGCGTTGCATCTACAGAAGAACCTGTAGTAGCAGATAAGCCAGTTGATGGAGACCAAGTATAAGATAAACCACCAGAAGCATTCATTGTAACCGGAGCACCTGATGTACCACCAAAAGGAGATAGACCACAATAAACCGGAGCAGAAGCAGATAAAGAAATAGACGGAGGCATATTCACCAGCTTAGTTGCAGTATTAGTACAACCAACAGCACTTCTACCCGTAACAGTATAGGTAGTAGCAATTGTAGGAGTAGCAATAACACTGGCACCAGTTGTAGCAGAAATGTTAGTAGCAGGTGCCCATGTATAAGTAGACGCACCTGAAGCCGTCATTGTAGCACCAAAGCACGCATTGGTTGGCGATACTGAAATGGTAGGCAAAGCATAGTTGGCAATAGCTCTTGTACCTGTAGCACTACAACCTCCTGTTGTTAAAGTAACAGAATAAGTAGTAGGTGCAGAAACAGTAGCCACTGTAGAAGAAGAAGTACTAGATGATACACCTGCTGAAGGAGACCATGCATAAGTGTATGTCATATATGCATATGGAGAGAATCTCCAAGCCTCATTAGTAGCAGGATATAATTGGAAGTTTACTAAGTTTCTATTAGGAGCAGTATATGCTATGGTACCACCAACATTTTGTATACCGGTAACTTTTGCATATTGGTTAGTACCGGCAGTACTATCTATATGTAGCTCTATAATATTAGAAGTTTCAAAGAATTTTACTTGACCACGGTTAGCACCTGTACCAGAAAAGTCGCCGTAGTTGTTATAGCTAATAACAAATATACGGTTAGGTGCAGTACCAACGGTACCATATGTAATGTTACCAGAACCAATATTCATATCATGCATAAACAAACATACACCACCCGATACGGTAGTAGTTACCGGTAAGGCATTACCATAACCAGTAGTAACACCAGTACCAAAGTTTACATAACCATTTGTGTTGATATTTACGCTTGTATAGTTAGTACCAAAATAATTGAAAGAGAAAGGTATAGTAACAGCACCCCAACCATCATCGTTAGAACCTGTAGTAGGAGTGAAAGTTGTAAAACCAGTAGTAGAAGATAAGCTTGTAGTTATCTTCTCTAAGTAATATGTTGAAGAAGGCGTATTACGTAATGTAGTAGTATCGCCAGGACAAACTGTATTTGAAACTGCAGTTGCAGCAACACTAAAAGTTCTAGAATTAACAACTGCGATATTAGAACAACCATTTGCATCGAAACCAGTAACCTGATAAGCGTTAGCAAGACCGGTAGTACCAGTTACAGTAACAGTAGCACCAGATGTTGCTGAAAGTCCTGTAGCAGGAGTCCATGCATATGTAGAAGCACCCGAAGCAGTAGTTGAGAAACTAGAACAACCTGAAGCAGTAGAAACAGAAACAGTAGGACGAGCAGCTTGAGGACAGAATGAATAAATTAAACCGTTGGCAGGTTGTACGGTTGTAGATCTAGTCATTGTAGCAGTGGTAGAAGTACCCCTAGTAGCAGCAGACCAGTTAGTGGTAGTTGTTACGTTAAACATGTCTGTTAAAGAACTTGAACGTATACCCACCTGCATGGTGCGAGTAGTAGTAGGAGTAGTAGCAGTACCATAATGTAATTGTATGATGTTTGATGTTTCATACAACTTAATTTGGAAGTTCCAAGACTCAGTAGTAGCACTACCAGAGAAACGAACATTTTTGTACTGCACTACAAACACCCTGTTTGGTGCTGTACCAGTGGTTTGGTAAGAAATAGGATCGGTAGTACTACTAGCAACTAGGTTACACGCACTAGCGGCAACAACACCGGTAGTAATACCCAGTGCTGTAGACAAAGCAGTGTAAGTAGTAGTAGCAGATACTGCCCCTGTACCAAAGTGAATGAATCCGTTGGGGGATATCATTACGTTGGTATAGTTAGTACCAGCAAAATTGAAAGTGAAGCCTATAGCTGCACTTACACTAGCACCATTGTCCCAGGCCCCGGTAAAGGCGTCTGTACTAGTGCCGGATATGGCCGTGTAGGTACCCGTGGTCTGCCCCCACGAATACAACATTGCCGATGTCTGTGCCTTGACGACAAAACTCAAGCACAACATTACCAAAAGTGAATACACTTTCTTCATACACATAACAATTAAATATTAACAATACAACCAATAAACTAAGTAATAACTACAGATTAATACACTATAAAACAAGAAAGTAGATTTATTACCACACATTATTCTACAATTATTAATCTAAAGTTTTAAAGAACAATCTATTTTAAATGCAGTATTGGAGATGCTTTCAAGTCTTAAAGCCATCTAAATATTAACCAAAAGCAATAGAAACATAATTATTCAATCTCAAATCTATTCATTTTTGTAGAATTAACAAAAAAATATTTTTGCACAGATATATCCACAACACAAATACAACAATTCAATTTTTACTGTTTTTTAGACATTTACAGATATTATTTAGCCATATTCATATAAAATAACTGACGTTTGACTAAAAATTAGAGTTCTACAAATACAGCTCTACCAAAAAAAATATTTAACTAATTGGGAAATGAACAATAAAATAAAACACAAGAATATTTTGAAATACTGTAGAAATTTATCTACAACTATAATGCAATGCACTTTTAGCCTAAATATTAATTTATAGCTACAATTACATTTTGCACAAAAAAGAAGATGTACATACATAAAAAAAGCACCACAATTTCTTGTGATGCTTGAAAACAATGAAGTAGATATGTTATTATTTTTCCGAATTAGCCTTATCGAAGGAAACTTTTATTCCATTTAAAAAATCATAAACTTGTGTCATACTTTTAACACCTGTTACCACTAGCATAAATATTTTACCTACTTGCTTCAGTTTAGCATTTCTAACTCTAGTCTGTATGTAGCCAAGTATATGATTAAAAATATCTGATTCATAGTAGCTCGAGTCAGGATTTTCAATGAAGTATAACCTCATCTGCTCGTTCTTAAGAATTAGTTTTTCAAACCCTAGTTCACACGCTACCGATCTGCATTTTACTGTAGTAAATAAATCTTCCACCTGTTGAGGCACATCACCAAATCTATCTTTGAGTTGCATTTTAAAGGCATCTAATTCAGCGTTGGTTTCCAAGTTATCAAGTTGTGTATACAAAGAGAGCCTTTCTGTAATATTGGACACATAAGTATCGGGTATTAATATCTCCAAATCAGTATCTATAGTACAATCAGTTACATAATCATTTTTTCTGGCTATCTCATCTGCAAATACGTCTTTAAAGTCAGATGTTTTAAGCTCCCTCATGGCTTCGGCAAGAATTTTCTGGTACATCTCAAAACCAATTTCAGAAATAAAACCACTCTGCTCTCCACCCAGTAGATTTCCGGCACCTCTAATATCTAAATCACGCATAGAAATCTGAAAACCACTACCCAATTCGCTAAACTGTTCCAGTGTTTGCAATCTCTTTCTGCTATCATCAGGAAGCAAGCTTATTGGTGGTGCTAATAAATAGCAAAATGCTTTTTTATTGTTTCTACCTACCCTACCCCTTAACTGATGCAAATCGCTCAAGCCAAACTGATGAGCATTATTAATTATTATAGTATTTGCATTAGAAATATCAACACCACTCTCTACTATATTAGTACAGCAAAGCACATCGTATTCCTTCTCAATAAACTTATACAGTGCCTCTTCTAATTGATGTCCTTCCATTTGCCCATGAGCAATACCAATAGCCAAATCAGGGCATAGATTTCTTAGTAAGGTCTGCATCTCCGGAAGACTCTGCACCCTATTATGTATAAAGTATACCTGACCACCTCTTTCTGTCTCAAAATAAATAGCATCTCTTATAGCATACTCATTAAAAACCATAACCTCAGTATGCACAGGTTGCCTATTAGGTGGCGGTGTATTTATAATGCTCAAATCCCTAGCACTCATTAATGAGAATTGCAAGGTTCTAGGTATAGGAGTAGCCGTTAAAGTAAGTGTATCTACATTTGCTTTTAACTCTCTTAATTTTTCTTTTGCACCTACTCCAAATTTCTGTTCTTCATCTACTATAAGAATACCTAAATCTTTAAACTTAACATCTTTACCTAGTATAGAATGCGTACCAATGATAATATCAATTTTACCTTCCTCAAGTCTCTTTAAAGTTTCTTTCTTTTCCTTCGCAGATTTGAATCTATTTACATAGTCTACATTGCAAGGAAAGTCTTTAAGCCTATCTTTAAAGGTATTATAATGCTGAAACGCAAGTATGGTTGTAGGCACTAAAATTGCAGCCTGTTTATTATCTGCAACAGCTTTAAATGCAGCTCTTATTGCTACTTCTGTTTTACCAAACCCCACATCGCCACATACTAGTCTATCCATAGGCGATGGAGCTTCCATATCGCGCTTCACATCGGCTGTTGCCTTAGCTTGATCGGGAGTATCTTCATAGAAAAAAGATGCTTCTAATTCCGTTTGCAAATAGCTATCAGGCGTAAAAGCAAAACCTTGCGAAGCCTTCCTTTTTGCATATAGTTTTATAAGATCGGCAGCAATATCTTTTACTTGCTTTTTGGTCTTATTTTTTAGCTTGGTCCAAGCATCACTACCAAGCTTATTCACTTTAGGTACTGTACCTTCTTTACCAGTATACTTTGCAATTTTATGCAGAGAATTAATGTTTACATACAGCACATCACTATCCTTGTATATAATACGAATAGCCTCTTGCATATTGCCATTCACTTCTATTTTTTGCAAGCCACTATACACTCCCACACCATGATCTATGTGTGTTACATAATCTCCGGGTTGCAATTCACGAAGGGCTCTTAATGTAAGTGCTTTACCTTTATTGTAAGCTTGCTTTACTTTGTACTTATGGTAGCGTTGAAAAATTTGATGATCGGTATATGCTATTATTTTCTTCTCATGATCTATGAATCCTTTGCTTATAGAAGTAGCAACTGGTACAAATGAAACACCGGCATTTAAGTCTTCAAAAATGCTTCTTAAACGCTCAAGTTGTTTAGGGTTTTCTGCAAAAATATAAGCAACATATTTTGATACAATTCGCTTTTGCAAATCGCCTATAAGCAAATTAAAGTTTCTATTAAAAACAGGTTGTTCTTCTGTTGCAAATAGTAGCGTTTCATCTGCATCTTCACCAAACACTTTATCAAACGATCTGTTATACCATTCTATAACATGCCTGTCTTTAAGCTTAAATTTCCAATCAGACGGATGTTCAAAATCATCTTTCGTAACCTCTCTAAGCACATCCTCTTCATGATCTACAGCAACTACACCAAGCTTCATTTGCTCGGGTAATTCTGCGGCATGTTTTGCAATTCTACCTACTGTAAAATCTAAATCTTTTATCCAAAAAACAGTATTCTCTGGCAGATAATCCAGCAGTGATATTTTTTCTTTACTCTCAAATTTGGTTTCAACATTGGGTAGTATAGAAACCTGTAACAACTTACGTTCAGACAACTGAGTCTCAGGGTTGAATATTCTAATGCTGTCTACTTCTGTATCAAAAAGTTCTATCCTGTATGGATGTTCGTTACCAAATGAATATATATCTAGTATGCCGCCCCGCATAGCAAAATGACCTGGCTCATACACAAAATCTTCCCTCTTGAACCCAAGGGCTACAAACCTTTTAAGTAAGCCATCTACATCTAAATTTTCACCTACCTTAATTGATATTATATCTCTGGAAAGAGATTTAGGATTCACAACTTTTTCAAATAATGCCTCAGGGTAAGTAACCAATATTTTCTTCTTAGCACTAGCAGAAGAAAATTTGGTTAATGCCTCAGTTCTTAGCATTACGTGGCTGCTATTCAGTTCATTGAAAGAGCCTGTCTTCTTAAAAGAATCCGGGAAAAAACAGACATCTAAAGCTTCAGTTAAATGCTCAGTATCATTTAAAAAGTAAGCTGCCTCTTCTTTATCATTCAGTATAAAAATATGATTGGCGTCACTAGATTGCCAAACAGCAGTAGAAATAAAATTGACAGATGAGCCTCTGAGATTTTCAAGATAAAGCCTAAGCTTACGATTGGGTATAGCAATGGCAGCCGTAATATTTTTTATACGGACGTCATTCTGATAAGCACCCTGCAACACTTCCAAATTCATGCAGGGCAAAATTAATTAAAAAGATGTTGTAAGTGTATTTAACCTCAAAGATGTATATGAGGCGCTGCATTTATTTTTCCAAGAAATTCAAGTCTTTACCAAATGTTTCTTCGGTAAGAAAAACTGCTACAGATGAAATTAGCATAATAATAATACCAGTTATGGCACCAGCATTAATATAGCCGAAGCCAGGCTTTAACTGATTAAACATAATAATAATAATAGGTAGCGCTCCCCTAACCATATTTGGAACAGTGGTGGCTGCTGTTGCACGCAAGTTAGTACCAAAATGCTCTGCTGCCATAGTTACAAATAATGCCCAAAAACCAGTACCAAACCCCATAACTATACATATGTAATACATGCTATTTACAGAGTTATTAAACGGGCTAAAGAATAAATAGATACCTATAGCTGTAAAAGCATAGAATATATATAATGCTTTTTTTCTACTTTTTAGTTCATGACTAACATAGCCAATTAACAAATCGCCTATAGATATGGCTACATAAGAAAGCATAACAGCCTTACCAGAGTCTACCACACCAACTATACCCATTTTTTCTCCAAACTCTTTAGAGAATGTAATAAGTATTCCAATAACGTACCAAGTGGGTAAGCCTATAAGTATTGATAATATATATTTCTTCAGCCTATTGCCACTAGTGAAAAACATAAGAAAATTACCTTTTTTCACCTTTTCTTGTTTTAAATCATGGTACATACCTGATTCAAAAACACTAACCCTAAGTAGTAATAAACAAAGCCCCAAACCACCGCCTATGAAATAACAAATACGCCAATCGAAGAGATGAGATATAAAATAAGCAGCTACCGCACCGGTTAAGCCTATACCAGCAACTATTGAAGTAGCCTTACTTCTTACCTCTTTTGATACCAACTCACTCACCAAAGTAATACCTGCTCCCAGCTCACCCGCCAAACCAATACCTGCAACAAATCTTGCTAATGCATACTGATTGACAGTTTGAACAAAACCATTAGCTATGTTCGCCAATGAATATAAAAGAATAGAGCCAAATAACACACTTAGTCTGCCCTTCTTATCCCCCATTATACCCCAAAGTATGCCACCTAGCAGTAGCCCATACATTTGTATACTTATAATAAATTTACCCTCAGAATCTATCAATTCTTTAGATAAACCTAACCCTTGCAAACTCTTAACCCTTATAATACTAAATAACAGTAGATCGTAGATATCTACAAAATAGCCAAGAGCTGCAACAATAACTGGAATACTGAGCAGACCAACTTTTTGATGTTGAGTCATAAAAAAGATGTGTAGAGTGAATTAGCTTGCTTGTTTCTCTTTGCCGAAAAACATTTTATATAATACAGGCAAAGTAGTAACTAAAATTACAGCAACTATTATTTTTTCTAAGTTATTTTTTACCCACACATTCTGCCCAAGCATATAACCGGTTGAGGTAATACTAAACACCCATGCCAAACAACCTATGATATTGTATTTGAGGAATTTCTTATAGTCCATATCTACCATACCTCCTACTATAGGGGCAAAAGTCCTTACAATAGGAATAAATCTAGCTAAGAAAATGGCCATTCCTCCCTTCTTCTCATAAAAATCATGGGCTTGTTGTAAATGTTTCTTTTTAAACAAAAAAGAATCTTCTTTTTTCATTAATAAATGGCCAGACTTATTACCATACCAGTAACCAACCATATTACCCAATATACCAGAAAGGCTTATTAAAGATGACCAAATAAATAGATTTAGAAATGGATTTTCTACCGGAAACTTAGAGCTAGATATAATCATACCTGTAACAAAAAGTAATGAATCACCGGGCAAAAAGAAACCTACAAATAAACCTGTTTCAGCAAAAACTATAGCCATAATGATGTACAACCCACCATGAGCATTAATCCACTTTTCATCTGTCAGGTTGTGAAACAACTCTATTAAATTATGCATATTCCTATTTAGTATTAGATTATTTTATACTTAGCTGCTATATCTTTTATTTACTTTTTTTCCTCTTATTATATAGTGCGTTAATTTCCCTGAATGAAATGGCATAATACCATATAGCTATTGCCAGGGCACCAGACATTAAAATAAAATCAAATACACCAATTTTATTAAAACCTCGAGCAAATTCTCTTATATGTACCACTTTATCTTCGTAGTTATTTCTAACATACAAGTATGTTACATAGTAACCAATCCAAATAGCTATAAATATAAATCTCTCAATTTTTAGCTTTTTGTGGTACTTAATAAACAAATGTAGAATACTACTAAACATCTGATACTTTAAAACGAGTATCATATATTTTTGATAAAAGCCACCTTTTCTATCTAAAAAAAAGAAATATGCAATAATAAATACCGTCTGTATGATAGGGTCAACAGTCTTAAGTATTTTTATAATATCAATATCATTTTTTCTTCTTGTCATACACTATTATATCAACATGTGGCTAAAATAGGAAAATAACCTCAAAAATAGTTTTTTAGTTGTAGTTATATTTACACGATGAAAGCAATGCTATTAGCTGCCGGACTTGGCACAAGATTAAAACCATTTACTGACCACCATCCAAAGGCACTTGCCAAGGTTAATGGCATATGCTTGCTTGAGCGCAATATTACTTACCTTAAAAAGTATGGCATAAATGATATAATAATTAATATACATCATTTTGGCGAGCAAATAATCGATTTCATTGCAGATAACAACCAATTTAATTGCAACATACACTTCTCAGACGAAAGAGATGAAGTACTTGAAACCGGCGGTGGCGTAAAGAAAGCATTACCATTCTACAGTAATGATGAAGCATTACTAGTAATGAATGCCGATATATTAACTAGCCTAAACCTTGATGAACTTATTAAGTTCCATAAGTCAAAAAATGCATTAGCAAGCTTGGCTGTAATGGATAGAACGTCTTCTCGACAGCTAATATTTGATAATAACATGCAACTATGCGGGTGGATAAACAATGTTACCCATGAAGAGAAAACTGCCAGGAATACTGAAAACAAAAAACTATTTTCATTCAGCGGTATACAAATAGTATCACCTAAAATATGGGAAAACACAAAATTCAGCGGTAAATTTTCAATTATAGACACGTATTTAGATTTAGCTAAAGAAAAGACCATTCTAGGCTATAATCATTCAGGCGACATATTGTTAGACGTTGGTAAGTTAGATAGTATAGCCCAAGCAGAGAAACTATTTACTTAATGATTACTTTGTCGCCGTAGAGTTTGGCTTGCTTATTTAACAATAAGTCTAACATCATTTTAATTCTGGCAGGCTTTTCACGCATAGTAATAGTTACAAGATTTGTACCGTCTTTTGCATCATAAGCTACAGCACGAATTCCTTTATGATTAGCTATGTACATAGCGCGCTCATTATGAAATCTTTGAGAAATTACCGTGAATGATTGTTGACCAAATATATCTCTACATCTAAGTATACTATCTAGTGTCCTAAACCCTGCATTATCTCTGTATATTCTTTTCGCCGGCACACCTTTGGCAATTAAATCATCCATCATATACTTAGTTTCTGAATAATAAGGACTATCGTCCCCGCTAACTATGATGTAGTCTATCTTACCAGACATATAGAGCTCTGCCGCAGCGTCTATTCGGTATTGATAATATGGATTTACTATATGGCGTGCTTTATCTAGAAACTTGGCGGTACCTAACAATAACCCAACTTTATTTTTAGGTACATTTTTTAATTCATCAAATATTTGATTTTTAGTCTCATTTACTACAATATGGTCAGCAACTATCATACTAGTAGCAGATATTAAGACACAAACTAAAAATGATATTTTTATAAACTTGAACACGACAAAATCAAGCTCTAAGATAAATTAAAATGAGCAAATGCCTTACTTGAACATAATAAAGTTATCCACTAAACACCGTAACTGAATAATAGATGATAATGATTAAGCTCATATTCCATTTACTTCAACATTCAAATATCTAAATGTATTAACAACTTATCTACATTGAAAAAACAATGAAAAATATGAGCATGTATTTTCTTAGCAATTAATTATATTTGTTTAAACCAACTTTTAACAAATCTATATGACATTATTCTATTTAGTACCTGGCTTTGGCCTTTTAGCGCTCCTTTACACCTTTGGTAAGAGTGCTTGGGTGGGAAAGCAAGATGCGGGAAACGACCGTATGAAAGAAATTGCAAAATACATAGCAGAGGGAGCCATGGCTTTTCTTAAGGCTGAGTATAAAATACTAACGTACTTTGTAATTATTGCCGGTCTATTATTAGGCTTTATGGGATACAGCAACCCAAAATCTAGCCCAATGATTGCAGGAGCTTTCGTGATAGGTGCTGTATTTAGTGCATTGGCCGGATATATAGGTATGCGTATAGCTACAAAAGCAAACGTAAGAACAGCCGAAGCTGCTCGTACAAGCCTATCAAAAGCACTTAATGTTTCTTTTGGAGGTGGCTCAGTTATGGGTATGGGCGTAGCGGGTCTTGCTGTACTAGGTCTAGGTAGTTTATTTATTCTATTAAAAATGATTTTTGCACCAGATGCGGCAGTAAATAGTGAAGAAATGGAACGTACTATTGAAGTGCTTACCGGCTTTTCTCTAGGTGCTGAGAGCATTGCACTTTTTGCACGTGTAGGTGGTGGTATCTATACCAAAGCTGCAGATGTAGGTGCTGACTTAGTAGGTAAAGTAGAAGCTGGTATACCTGAGGATGATCCAAGAAACCCGGCAACTATTGCAGATAACGTAGGTGATAATGTGGGTGATGTAGCCGGTATGGGTGCTGATTTATTTGGCTCATATGTAGCTACAGTATTAGCAACTATGGTATTGGGTAGAGAAACCTCATCCGCAGGTGATAATTTTGGCGGATTCGGGCCAATACTATTACCAATGCTAATAGCTGGTATGGGTATCATTTTTTCAATCATTGGCACATTATTCGTAAGAATATCAGACAGTGTTGGTAATAGTACCTCTGCGGTACAAAAAGCACTGAATCTTGGCAACTGGGGTTCAATAATTTTAACTGCAATAGGGTGTTATTTCTTAGTGAATTATATACTTCCAGAATCAATGACTTTACGCGACCAACCATTCACTAGAGATGGTGTATTTGGTGCAATAATAGTAGGTTTAGTTGTAGGTACACTAATGAGTATTATAACTGAATACTACACAGCTATGGGCAAACGTCCTGTTATGAGTATCATCAGACAATCATCTACAGGTCACGCAACTAACATTATTGGTGGTTTAGCTATTGGCATGGAATCTACTTTACTGCCAATCATTGTTTTAGCAGGTGGAATATGGGGTTCTTATGCTTGCGCAGGTCTATATGGTGTGGCTATAGCAGCTGCAGGTATGATGGCAACAACGGCTATGCAATTGGCTATTGACGCTTTTGGCCCTATTGCTGACAATGCAGGTGGTATTGCCGAAATGAGCGAATTACCAAAAGAAGTAAGAGAAAAGACAGACATACTAGACGCTGTAGGAAACACAACAGCCGCTACCGGTAAAGGATTTGCAATTGCTTCTGCAGCATTAACCGCATTGGCTTTGTTTGCAGCCTTCGTAGGTGTTGCCGGCATACAAGGTATAGACATATATAAGGCTAACGTATTAGCCTGTTTGTTTGTAGGTGGCATGATACCATTCATATTCTCTTCATTAGCCATTAGAGCCGTAGGTGAAGCTGCAATGAGCATGGTAGAAGAAGTTCGTCGTCAGTTTAGAACTATACCAGGCATTATGGAAGGCACCGGAAAACCTGAGTATGATAAGTGTGTAGCTATTTCTACACAAGCATCTATTCGTAAAATGGTAGCACCTGGTGCAATAGCTATAATATCTCCACTAATTATTGGCTTCATGCCTGGCTTAGGTGCTGAAGCTCTAGGCGGATTCTTAGCTGGCGCTACTGTAAGCGGTGTTTTAATGGGTATGTTCCAAAACAATGCCGGTGGAGCTTGGGATAATGCAAAAAAATCATTTGAAAAAGGCGTAGAAATAAATGGCGAGATTTATTACAAAAAATCTGAACCACACAAAGCATCAGTTACTGGAGATACAGTTGGCGATCCTTTCAAAGACACATCGGGTCCATCAATGAATATCTTGATTAAACTAATGTCTATTGTAGCTCTTGTAATTGCCCCTACTATTGCAAGTTTAAATAAATCTACTGCAAACAAACAATTACACAAACAACCAATAAAAACTGAGCAAACTGTAGCTACTATAAAATAGATAGAAGCTCCGATAATACAAACAGAAATGGCTTGCTAAAATGCAAGCCATTTCTGTTTGCAATAACATCTTGAGTATGTAAGGTAAGAATAGTATGCACATAAAAAATGCGGGCCACAAAGCCCGCATTTTTTATAGAAATAAGAAGTACAAAATTATAAGTGGATAGCTTCTCCTAGTGCTACTTCAATAGCATCTTTAATGCTTTCACTAATAGTTGGGTGCGGATGTATACTATCCAACACTTCATGCCATGTAGTTTCTAGCTTACGAGCTACAACAGTTTCTGCTATCATTTCAGTTACATTATAACCAATCATGTGCGTACCTAACCACTCGCCGTATTTAGCATCGAATATTACTTTTACGAAACCTTCTGAAGCACCAGATGCAGTTGCCTTACCAGAAGCAGATAATGGGAACTTACCAACTTTTATTTCATAACCAGCTTCTTTAGCTTGTTTTTCAGTAAGACCTACGCTAGCAACCTCAGGAGAGCAATAAGTACAACCAGGCACATTTCCATAATCTAAAGCTTCTGGCATGTGATGATATTTACCTTCTTTATGAGCTATTGCTTCAACACAAATAATAGCGCCTTTAGAAGCAACGTGCGCTAAGGCTTGCCCTGGAGTAATATCGCCAATAGCGTATATACCAGGAGTAGAAGTGTTATAGTATTTATCTACTATTACTTTTCCTTTCTCAGTTTTTACGCCTGCAGCCTCAAGACCAATATTTTCAATATTAGCAACTATACCAGCAGCACTTAGTACCACATCGGCTTCTAGAACCACCTCACCGGCATCTGTTTTAACATAAGCCTTAACACCTGCACCTGTAGTATCTACTCTTTCTACAGAGGCATTAGTCATTATATTTATACCTTTTTTCTTAAAGCTTTTCTCTAGTTCTTTTGATACTTCTTCATCTTCTACCGGAACAATGCGAGGCATAAATTCAACTATAGTAACATTAGTACCAATGCTATTGTAGAAGTAAGCAAACTCTACACCTATAGCACCAGAACCAACAACTATCATAGTTTTTGGTTGCTCAGGCAATACCATTGCTTCGCGGTAACCAATAACTTTTTTACCATCGATAGGCAAATTTGGCAACTGACGTGCACGAGCACCAGTAGCTAGGATAATATGACGCGCTTGATGAACTGAAACTTTACCATCAGCACCTGTTACTTCAACTTCTTTATTAGCATTCAGTTTACCCATACCCATGATCACATCGATCTTGTTTTTCTTCATTAGGAACTGAACACCTTTACTCATTTTATCAGCAACACCACGGCTACGTTTAACTACAGCACCAAAGTCTGCTTTATAATCGCCAACCTGAATACCGTAATCATTAGCATGAGTAATGCTCTCGTATACACTAGCTGTTTTCAACAACGCTTTTGTAGGAATACAGCCCCAGTTTAAACATATTCCACCAAGACTTTCTTTCTCTACCACTGCTGTTTTAAAGCCTAATTGTGATGCACGGATAGCGGCAACATAACCGCCGGGACCACTACCAATAACTATTACATCGTATGCCATAAAATGATATTATTTTAAATCTATTTTTAAAAACGCTTGTACGCGTCGCAAATGTAGTAAAACTTTGTTAGGGAGTATCTATTTTATATCCACATGTGTGTTAAAGTAATATAGCCGCAAACTGTTGTATTAAAAATTTTAAGCAAGCAATTTAAAGTCAGCTAACACAATAGCAGTAGCTGCTTCAATAACAACTGGCACTCTAAGTGCAATACACAAATCATGACGACCTTTTACTATAAACGGCTCAACCTTTCCTGATTTGATATTAAGCGTATTTTGCTCTTTAGGAGTACTGCTTGTTGGCTTTACTGCTACTTTAAAAAATAGCTCGTTACCATTTGTTATTCCACCATTTATACCGCCTGCGTTATTAGTAGCTGTAGTGCCCTGCATATCTAAAATAGCGTCATTGTGATTACTGCCTTTCATTTTAGCCGCAGCAAAGCCCGACCCGAATTCTATACCTTTTATAGCTGGAATTGCAAAAATTGCATGAGACAATACAGACTCTACAGAATCAAAAAATGGTTCGCCCCACCCTACGGGTATGTTATTTGTTCTACAAGTTACAATCCCCCCAATACTATCTTGTTCCTCAACAGCCTTTGCTATTGCCTCTTCTATATTGGCATTTCCTCCTGCTTCAGTTAATGTTGCTTTAATAGCTACATCACCCAATACTTTTTTAGCAACAACTCCTGCTGCTACCATACCTAACGTTAACCTACCCGAAGAGTGCCCGCCACCTCTAGGGTCATTATACTCGTTATACTTCTTCATCAGCACATAATCTGCATGTCCTGGGCGAGGCACAGCTTTTAAAGCTTCATAATCAGTAGATTTAGTATTCTTGTTTTCAAATAAAATAGTCAATGGCGCACCTGTAGAATATCCATTGTAAACTCCTGTAGATAGTATAGGCACATCATCCTCTTGACGCGGTGTAGTCCCCACTGCACCGGACTTACGTCTAGATATATCTGAAAAAAAATCGGCTTCGCATATACTTATGCCTGCAGGACAACCATCTATTACTACACCTACATAACTACCGTGAGATT
>CAYWUY010000058.1:0-19036 GCA_964461535.1 uncultured Flavipsychrobacter sp. | reverse complement strand
TTTGTATGAACTGGATCGCCTGATACTACTGCCCAAACTTTTACATTTAAAGCACCTACAGCTGTTACACTATATGGAGTTGAACATGTAAATGCGGCACTTGTCATTGATGGTATAGACACAGATACTACTGATGATACAGGAGCGGCAGCACCTACTTGGTAATACACAGTCATTGAAGAAATGGTAGAAGTACCTTTGTTAAATGCTGTACCACCAAAAGTAAAATTACCGCCTACTGGTTTGTATGCAGCAGCAGGGTCGCCGGTTGCAGGTGTTGCAGCCTGTACCCATATATCTTTATCTTGTGCGTTAAACACTTCGAAATTATCTACCGCACAGCCTATTAATCTACGGCCATTATCAGTATATACAAATCTCACTTTAACATTTGGCATACCGGCATAAGCCGAAAGATTTACATACTTCGTTTTCCATGCATAAGCACTGTTATCTGCATTTAAAGATGCCTCAAAGCTATCTACAGTTGTCCATGTAGAACCGCCTGTTGAGCTTACATCTATCCACGCTCTTTCTTTAGTTCCACCGGCAGATGCTACTAGCTGTGCTCTATGAAAATAAAAATCAACTGATAAATATGGATTTGCTGATGAAGTCAAGTTAAAACTTGGCGACTCAAGATATGCCGGATGGTTACCACTATCTGCATAGTTGTTTACACACATATATCTTGTATGCGCTGGCAAAGTTGATAATGCCCAACTTAGTGTACCTGAATTACTAATCCAACCACTACCACCATCTGCAGTAGTTGTTGTGTTTGTCCATCCCGTAGGAACTGCGGGCTCAGATGCACCCTCAAATGTCTCAAGCAATATCGTCTGGGCATTTGCTTTCATGCCTAATGCCAAACCGGCACCCAGAAGCAAGAAGGATAAAGTTTTTTTCATTTTAAATAATGTTTTGGAGAATTACTGTTAACTGTAATATCAAAAATAACTGTTACACACAAGAACTCCAAAACTTATTCAATATTTTTATAATTTATAGTCTACTAAAAAAGTATAGTATTAAGTTTAGTGCGTATTACCCTATCTTTGTACCAATTATTAAAACGGGGTGCCTGAATATTACGGGCTGAGATCATACCCGCTGAACCTGGACCGGGTAATGCCGGTTAGGGATTTTTCGTTCAGCGTTATTTGTATTGTATCCGTATACCACCGCATAGCAACATGGTGCACAGTGTTGTATATGTATTGTGTATACATAGCATTGCAAGTAGTCTCATGGCTACCTCACAAATCAATTGTTCGAGCCATGCTTAAAAAAGCACTATTTTTCTCTACGGCATGTATTATTGCCCAGCATGCAGCACATGCACAATCTATTCCTGTCGATGACAGCACCGACTCTGATGATTCTACAGCTATCATCAGATCTGCCGACAGCATTAAAAAAGTAAACGAACTACAATCTGTAGAAATCCGTAGCGTAAGAGCTGCCGCTAATGCTCCTTTTGCTAAAACAGAACTTACAAAAGTAGAAATAGCCAAGAATAACCTAGGTCAAGATTTACCTATTTTGCTACAAAATACACCTTCAGCTGTAGTCAGTTCCGATGCGGGAACCGGCGTAGGTTATACAGGTATTCGTATACGTGGCACAGATGGCACTCGTATCAATGTCACCTTTAATGGCATGCCGGTAAATGACCCTGAATCTCACGGTACATTTTATGTCAACTTCCCCGACCTTGCCTCATCTACCAACTCTATACAAATACAAAGAGGTGTTGGTACATCCACCAACGGCGCGGGCGCTTTTGGCGCTACAGTCAGTATAAGCAATTTAGGTCAACTAGATAGTGCTGGCTGCACTATTAGCTCTAGCTTCGGTTCTTTCAACACACTTAAAAACACCGTATCTGCCGGAACAGGTATGCTGAAAGGAGGCTTTCAATTTGATGTTAGGCTATCTGCTATCAAATCAGACGGATATATACAACGTTCAGCATCAGACCTTAAAGCTCTGCAATTTGTAGCGGGATGGACTCCTAATAAAAACACCTCATTCAAATTTTTATTCATGCCCGGTTCCGAAAAAACCGGACAGGCATGGAATGGCGTTCCTTTAGACAGCCTTAAAACCAACCGTACTTACAACGAACTTGGCATGAAAGAAGATGGCACCTTCTATAACAATCAAACAGATAACTATGCCCAAACTTACTACCAACTATTTGCCGACCATAAATTTTCACCTTATATAAGCGGGCACGTAGGTATATTTTTAACCAGAGGCTTAGGCTACTACGAAGAATACAAAACCGACCAGAGCTATAGCAGCTATTACTTACCTAGCCCTGTTTATGGCACCGATACAGTTTCTAGCACATCGCTTATTCGCAGGCTATATTTAGACAACTATTACTACGGCACTACCTACTCTTTGCAGTACAGTAAAAACAAAACCAACATTATGCTTGGTGGAGGATGGAATCAGTTTCAAAATCTGGGCTACGGTAAGGTTATATGGGCAGGAAATGGTGGTGTATCCGAAGGCTATAAATGGTACCAGCATGACGCACAAAAAAACGACTTAAATGTTTATGCTAAAGCTGAACATAGCATTGGTAGACTAACTTTATTCGGAGACATGCAATATCGCAATGTTGCTTACTTTATGAATGGCTTTAGAAAAAACCCAACGCTACGACACAATGTAAACTTTGACTTCTTCAATCCTAAAGCAGGCATCAACTATAAAATAGGCAATAGCTATCGCTATGCGCAACGAGCTTATGCATCTGTGGCTGTAGCTAACAGAGAACCCAATAGAGATGCTTTTGAAACAGCCGCCACACTACCTAAGTCTGAACACCTTACCGACTATGAGGCAGGCTATGAAATAAATAGCAGTAAATGGGCAGCCAGCGCTAACCTATATTATATGGATTACTTCAATCAATTAGTTCTTACCGGACAAATCAATGATGTAGGTGCATACACTCAAACTAATGTAAAAAACAGCTATCGTGCAGGTTTAGAATTGCAAGGCAGCTATATACCATGTCGCTTTTTTAGAGTATTGGGTAATGTTACATTCTCGCAAAACAAAATAAAAGATGCAAAAGAATATATAGATAACTACGACAGTACGGGACAACGTTTGGTAATGCATGGCACAAAAGACATTGCATTCTCGCCAAATATAGTTTCTAGCCTTACTATCGGTAGCACACTGCTTGACGGCAAACACGGGCAACTAAACATTGATGTAAGCGGCAAATACGTAGGTGATCAATATTTAGATAACACTAGCGACAACAATAGAAAGCTAGATGCTTTTAAGTATGTAAACGTTTTAATAAGATACGGAATAGCTGTAAAACCTTTTAAAGAAGTAGTAGCTAGCCTAGCCTTAAACAACATATTTGGCGAGGCTTACAGCAACAATGGATATACCTATTCATACATATACGGAGGTAGCACCACCACTGTCAACTACTATTACCCACAAGCTAAATTCAATATGCTTGCAGGCATTACACTAAAGTTCTAATTATCAGGTGTTAATTGTTACCATACGGGTCGGATACGCTTTGTATCTGGCCCTTTTTAGTTTATAGACATAAAGTTATTGACTTCACCTAAACAAAAAGCGCCGCCAAACATTTAGTCTGGCGGCGCTTTAATTATTTTCGCTTAAAACTAGTCTACTAGAAACGGAGCTATTAATGCTACAAATGCATTTTTACTAATCGGCTCATCAAAAGCTTCACTAGCACCTTTAGCATTTACATTGCCTGTTGCAGATGGCAGAGTTGTTATATCTATATTCATCTGCATTACATTATCCTCACCGTTATAATACTGTTGCAATGCTATAGTAGGAGGAACATTTTTCAACACCCATGGTCTTGGTTGGTCTACCTCTCCATTATATCGGCGCACTACACGCACCCATGCCGCAAGGCGAGCATGTACCGCATTCATACGCATAAAATAATTAAGTGTATTACTTGTATTAGTAAGCACATTAGCTATTTGGCCTCCGTAGGTGCGTACAGCCATATCTTGAAAAGTTTGTGCTATTGCCAAAAACGACGAATAGTTATGGAATACAGGATAAGTAGCACCCGCAGTAAAATCGTAAGATGCAGGGTTATACGGATTACCCGTTAAAGGATCATTTGTATAATACTTTGGCGTATACAACACTATGCCCATACCATTAATAGTATTGCGCAAGAATGTGATGTGCGCTTTCAACTCAGCCTCAAGTGCCTCAAATCCTGGTTTTACAGTAGCAGGTATTAATGCACCGGTGTTATTAGCCGTATGAAAAAAGTTGTACAAGAAATACTCTAGCTCTAGCGCAGTATTTAGTGCGTCTGCTACAGTAGCATCGTCGGTAGTTTTAGCATAGGTTTTATTCAGCATGGCGCCTAAGCCTAGCGGTATAGCTGCCAAAGCCACCTTACTACCAAAACCTTTAAGCAAACTACGGCGTTCCGTAGGCTGATCTCCGGTATTTTCTATTTCTTGTAAAATATGTTTCAGATTCATAACTATCTTAAATCTTGTTTGTGCAGGCCTCTCAGCCTATGCTTAATCCTGTTTTTACGCGCTTATTTTACTTGCTACTATCCTGGTAAGGTAGAGAAATCCATTTTAGACTGAATGTAGACTTTCACCTTTGCCATACCTACTGCTGGCGTTACAAAATTATTCAGCCCATCAGTATCTACTACCTCTGCACTGGCAAATTCATTGAAAGACAACATACTATGACAATACGCACTATGTCTGGCATGCAACGTAGCCATTTTAGAAAGCACCGGTATGTAAGAGGTGTCTTTTAAATAACCTACAGCACCTATATAAGCTGCCGCAGCCAAATCGGCCAACGTTTTAGCATTAGTCAAAAAGTTAGTACGATCCGCATAGGTCACCATCGATAAGTCTGTTTTTATATCGGTTGCAGCTTTATCACCTAGTACCGCTTTCAACCAGCCTTTATGTGCATACTGGTGCTCGCGCATATCTTCCAATAAATACCACTCCGACTGATCTAGAGTGTAATACTGGGTAATATTGGCTTGCTTATACATATCGCACAATACCTGTTGCATCACATACAGATAATTAAGAATACCCGTATCATCACGACCTATAAATACAGTATCAGAAGGTGTTCTGCGGCAAGCTGCCAACACGGCACTCGCACCTGCTATACCTCCGGCAAACTGTAAAAATTTACGTCTAGATACTGTAGTATCTATAGTTTCTCCGTTTGTTTGTTGTTCATCCGCTCTTTGATTGGATATCATACTTTATTATTTGTATGGCGTTATAGCATGAAGCCAATACGACTTCACAGCCTTAAAATTAAAAAAAACAACCTGCAATGCAATAGCCTAAGCCAACAATTGCAATAAAAACTACAATAATACAAAAATAAGGTACTTATTATGCCCCTTATCTCCTTTTTGTAGGCATTATTTACCCAAAATATGTTAGGGTGCACCATTGGCACACCCTAACATATTTATAAAATACCATATAAATTTACTGTACAGTTAGCCTGAATTTAGCCTCAGCATCTGTAGAACCCAAGTTACATTCACCGGTTTTACCATCTGGTTGGTGATGTAGGGTCACTGTTACATAGCCATTACCGGTGGTAGCGCTAGTTATAAAGTTGTCTTTTAGCCCTAAAGGTAGCTGTGGGGTATTACTGTCTTTATCTAGTCTATTTACAGCCATCAAGCCATTAGTTACATCAAAACATACTAAATGATAATTAGAGCGCTCCTGTACTTCTGTAGTTATATCCTCAGCCGGATTTTTAGTTTCATCTAAAAATGATATTTCTACATAATAGGTAGCATTTTTCTTTAGCGTTATTTGGGCTTTAGTAGTATCTGGCGCAGTTGCTCCTGTAGCATCTTTTTGCACCCATTGTGCCGTTAGTGTGTCTGTGGCGTCTGTAGTATTAGTGGCTTTTACCTTTACCGTAGTTATAAATTCATTATCCGGACTAGGAGGCGTTACGCTACTTTCACTTTTTTTACATCCTGTCCAAAAAATAACCAATGCCGCAACAGGCAATATATACAATAATTTTTTCATGTTTTTTTGTTGTTTTAAACTAGTTTTAAAATGAATATTTTACCCTCAACTGTATATTTCTCCCTAGTTGATAGGTGTAATACCTGAAATGATCCAGATATTCACGGTAAGCCACATTGCTTACATTGTTTACGCTTACATCTACCGACATAGCCTTGTCTTTCCCTACAGCTATATCAAATCCCGCATGAACGTTTAGTAATCCATACCCCTCCGGCGGTGCTACATAATCACTATTGGGTGGCACGCGCACTTGTTTCATTACGGCTACTACTTCTGCAGCTACATGAGGCTCTTTTAGCTTACCCAAGCTGTGCATGCTATAGCCTATATCATTTTGTATCCTATCTGCAGGCATATATATAAGGTAGTCGTTTCTACTTATGTTATAGCCTCTTACTAGGGTTAGTTTTCCCTCATAAGCCCAGTGGGTAGTTATGTTATAATGTATATCTACATCTAGTCCGCTTATCCTTACCTTATCCTGTGTGTACTGAAACGCCGGATACGTACCACTTACTAGCGTTACAGGCTGCATGGTAGGCATATCATATATGTAGTTATCTATTAGATTATAATATACCTCTGCATCTACTCTTAGCCTATGCCCTTGATAGGTGGTACTAATGCTAGTATTCCAGGCACGCTCAGCATCCAGCAACGAATCTCCGTTCTGGTATCTGGCATCACTAAAGTGCACACCATGTACATACAGCTCGTTTACAGCCGGTGCACGCCAGGCAGTACCCGTGTTTAACGATATGTTCCATGCAGCAGTAGGATGGTATGCTACCCCACCTGTTGCGGTTATATTATTAAACGTACGAGTAGTATTATAGGTCTTTAGGGTGTTAGCATTTAGCTGATATACTCTTAGCCAACGGTAGTCATATCTTAGCCCGGTTTCCAGAGTAAATTTTCCTTTACTATAACGTTCTATAGCAAACGCACCGGCACCGTAGTTTCTAAAGTTGGGAATCAAATACCGTATACCTCTAAACACATTGCCTTGCGTAATACCACTAATACCCACACTACCCGAAAAGCCATTTTTATTAGGCTGTAGGTAGGTTACATCTGCCGTATGGGTTATTAACTGAAAGCTCACCTGCGGTTTTTGTAGCTCTGCCTTATTATTGGTGTACGGCAACGATACATCATATTCATTGCGCAAGTCATACTGTCGGGCTGCATTCACCTCTAGCCTGCCTTCATTTTTAAACTTTCCCACAAGCGTGGCTTTGGCTAAGTCGTGGTACACCTGCTGATAACTTCTTACTATGTCATACGTAAATCTTGGCTCACCCACAGGACCATCGCGCTTAAAAGCTGCTAGCAAATCAGAAATATTACCCACATGACTACCGGTATAGATACCATTCATCACCTCATAGTGGCTATACAGTGCCGATAAGTTCCAGTTCCGCCACTGGTAGCCCACTGTAGCCAGCCCGTTTAGCTCCCTGGTACCGGTATTATTCATCATATACTTAGCATTGCTAAAGTTGCCTGCACCCTTAGCCGTACCCTGCACACGCCAGCTTAACCCTTTTAGCAGGCCCTTCTGCGCACCTTGCAAGGTAGCACTTAGTGCGCCCATGCGCCCGTTACTGCCTGCCACAGCGTATACATCGCCATTTACACCCGGCTCTTCCGGCAGCTTATCAGGCTCTAGTAGTATTACTCCGGCCACAGCATCCGAACCATAACGCACGCTGGCAGCACCTTTTAGCGCGCTTATTCTACCTGCGGTAAAGGGGTCTAGCTCCGGCGCATGCTCTGCGCCCCACTGCTGCCCCTCTTGCCTTACACCATTATTCACTATCAGCACCCTATTACTATGCATGCCGTGTATGATAGGTTTAGATAATGTAGGCCCCGTTTGTGTGGCATTAAGCCCGGGCAACTCCTTCAAAGCATCACCTAAGCTTTTACCCCTAGCCCTAAACATAGCCTGCCCCTTCAGTTGCACCTGCGATAGTGTATGTATATCTTGTAGCTTACTGCCATTTACTACTACTTCATGCAGTTGACGTTTGTCTTCCGATAGAGTTATGGTCACCTCCACATCCCCTATCACATCTACATGCACCTGTGCAGGTGTATAGCCCATATAGCTACACGTCAGCACGGTATGCCCCTTGCATACATTATCTATCTGAAAGTGCCCCAAACTATCGGCTACTGCACCCTTGGCGCTGTCGGCAACCATGCGCACTACAGCCCCCTGCACCTCATGATGAGCCGCATCATATACGTGTCCCTTTATGCTATATGTACAATTTTGCGCTTGCACACACGGCACATTTACAAGCATACTACACACTAGGGTAGTGCCTGATACTACTGTTTTGTTCAATTGTAATTTCTTTACCTGATGGGTAATAGATAAATGCAGACACCACTCTTACATAATTAGGCAAGTAAGTAGCATTGCAATATCATAGCAGCTTATACCATCAGGCTTGTGGGCGGACCTCTTAGGCTAACCGCTGTATGCCTATTATAATAATGAGAAGAATAAAAACAACTATAGCTAACGGCATGTTCTATTTCTGGTGCAAAAACCAAAAACAGTGGCTCTTCAGCTATATAAGGCTCAAACTGTAAAACCAAAAAGCCACAGTGGTGATGCTTTTCTGTAAATGCATATTCACCGGGCTTATAGTTAGGATGCACTACATCTTCCTCTGCATACATCAAATGGTGTAGCCCCTCCTTAGGCATCACCCCAAAGAAGAGTACCAGCAGCAACAAACCCGCTATTCCTTTTAATATATGCTGTCGTAAATGCAACACAATTGCACAAAGGTAGTACATATATACCACACTTCAGCTTATACATACCTACCCTAAAGGGGTGATATTAACTAAACAAAATATTAAAACGTATCTTATTCTATTTAAGAGACCTAACTTAACCCACCCCACCAATCCTAGTTATCAACGTAGTGTTAACTAATACTCCGCTTCAGTTGATGGCCATATTTTACTTTTGCCCTCCATATATACACTATGCCAATACCTGATTTCCAAACCATAATGCTGCCCTTGCTAGAATATGCCGGCGATGGCAATGAATATAAACTCAACGATTCTATTCAAGACCTTGCCGTACAGTTTGGCCTTACCGAAGAAGAAAAAACTGCCAAACTACCCTCTGGGCGCTCTTTACTATTTAACAACAGAGTAGGTTGGGCTAAAACCCACCTTGTTAAAGCCGGCTTACTACTATCCACCCGTCATTCCTATTTCAAGATTAGCGAAACCGGGCGTAAGCTACTTAGCCAAAACCCCTCTAAAATATCTGTAAGTATTCTTAAAGAATATCCTACTTATCTCGACTTCATTAAGCCCAATGGCAAAGAAGAGGAAGAGAACAATACCATTATAAATGAAACCCCGCTACTATTCGACCCTCAGATGCAAACCGCCACACCCGAGGAGATAATAGAAAACGAATACCAAACCCTCAGGCGCAATCTTGCTAAAGAATTATTAGACAAGGTACTTGAGCAGTCTCCTACCTTCTTCGAGCAACTAGTGGTAGAACTACTGGTAAAAATGGGTTACGGGGGGTCTTTTAAAGAAGCAGGCATGGCTATTGGCCGTACTGGCGACGAGGGCATAGATGGTACTATTAAAGAAGATAGGCTAGGACTAGATGTTATATACATACAAGCCAAACGCTGGAAAGTAGATAACGTAGTAGGGCGCCCACAACTACAGCAGTTTATTGGAGCTCTTGCGGGGCAGGGTGCTAAAAAAGGCATTTTCATTACCACTTCTCGCTTTACAGCCGAAGCTAAAAACTACCGGCCTATTACCGACACTAAAGTAGTGCTAATAGACGGCGATATGCTGTGCCAACTAATGATAGACTACAACCTCGGCGTATCTACCAAACAAACCTATGAAGTTAAAAAGCTAGACTACGACTACTTCGACCAAGATTAGTATATATTGTTACCCCCTTTTAACACCAAAGCCAGAACAGAAAATGTTGTGGCTTTGGCTTAAGTATTTCCTTAATTTAAAACTATTTCAACGCACGCTTATAAAGCTGCACTACATTCTCTAGTCCATAATATATGGCATCACTTATTAGCGCATGCCCTATAGATACTTCCAACAGTCCGGGTATAGTCTTACTGAAAAATCCTAAGTTATCTCTGTCTAAATCATGCCCAGCATTCAAGCCCAATCCTTTGCGCTGTGCCTCTAGTGCTGCTGCTACATACGGGGCTATTGCTTTATCTCTATCAGTAGCATAATCTTTAGCATAGGCTTCCGTATATAGCTCTATCCTATCAGTACCGGTATCAGCCGCTGCTGCTACTATATCTACAACAGGGTCTGTAAAAATAGACACCCTTATACCTTCTTTTTTAAACACAGCTATTATATCTCTCAAATACTGCTGCTCCTTCACTGTATCCCATCCGTGGTTAGAGGTTAGCTGCCCAGGGTCATCCGGTACCAAGGTAACCTGAGCAGGTTTTACCTCAAGCACCAACTGTACAAATTTATCTTCCTTCGGATTCCCCTCTATATTAAACTCTTTATGTATGTGTTTGGCTATATCTCTTACATCGCTATACCTAATGTGCCTTTCATCTGGTCGAGGATGCACTGTTATACCATCTGCACCAAAAGCCTCACAATCTAGGGCAGCTTTTAGCACATTAGGATTATCGCCACCTCTGCTATTGCGTAGCGTAGCTATTTTATTAATGTTAACTGATAATTTGGTAGACATGCCTGCAAAGTTAGCTATTTCAATGCTTTACATCTTGTTAATAGCATCCCATATCATTTTTCTGCATGACCAATGTCATAAATAAATACCACGGCACTACTGAATTTTGCCTAACAAAATCTATTACATATGTATGTAGAACAACTATATACCAACTGTTTGGCACATGCTGCCTATTACATAGAAAGTAATGGCGAAGCCGCAATAATAGATCCGCTGAGAGATATTCAGCAATATATTACACTAGCACAAGAGCGAAACACCACAATAAAGTACGTATTTGAAACCCATTTTCATGCAGACTTTGTTTCCGGCCACGTAGACCTTGCCAAGGCGCATGGTGCTCATATAGTATTTGGCCCTACAGCCAAGCCTAAGTACGATGCCATTGTGGGTACCGACAATCAACTATTTAAGATTGGTAATATCTCTTTACAGCTATTGCATACCCCGGGCCACACGCCCGAAAGCTGTTGCTTTTTACTGTACGATGAAGCTGGTACTCCTAAAATGATATTTACCGGAGATACCCTCTTTTTAGGCGATGTAGGCAGACCTGATCTGGCACAAAAGGCAGCCAATATGTCTCAGGAAGAATTAGCAGGTATTTTATACGACTCTCTACAAAACAAAATACTCCCACTACCCGACGATATTATCGTATATCCCGGCCATGGTGCGGGCAGTGCATGTGGTAAAAAAATGAGCGATGCCACTGTTGACACCTTAGGCCACCAAAAAGCTACCAACTACGCACTAAGACCGGGCATAGATAGGTCTACATTTATTAAAGAAGTAACCACAGGCCTTACAACTCCTCCGGTATACTTCCCTTTCAATGTCAGCATCAACAAAAGTGGCTATGGTAATATTAATGAAGTATTGAAGCATGGCACACAACCGTTAAAGCCTGCTATATTCCAAGCCAAAGCACAAAATGCACTCATTATAGATATTCGCCCGGCGCAAACCTTTGCACATGGTTTCATCCCAGGCGCTATCAACATAGGCATAGCCGGCGATTTTGCACCTTGGGTAGGTCGCGTAATTACAGACATTGCACAACCCATAATACTGGTTGGCGACGATAACCAAATAGAAGAAGCAGTAAAACGACTGGCTCGTGTAGGCTACGACAACTGTTTAGGCTACCTTGAAGGAGGCATTAGCGCATGGCTAGCAGCAGGCAAGCCTATAGACACCATCGAAAGTATTTCTGCCGAACACCTTGCAGACCTATGTGAGCAGCATAAAAACTGCAAGCTGCTAGATGTACGTCGCCACAGCGAATATGAAAGCGAACACGTATCCGGCGCAATCAATATGCCCCTCGATAACCTATACCAACACGCCCACGATTTAGACAAACAACAACAATACTATGTATACTGTGCGGCCGGCTACCGCTCTATGATATTTACTTCCATTCTCCGCAAAATGGGCTACCACAATTTAATAGACATCAACGGCGGCTTTAAAGCTATAAAAAATGGAGGAAGACTATTTACAACCACATATAAAGAACCTATTACTATGCTATAACTCCCTTTCTTAATTAATATTACACACAACAACTGCAAAGCCGGCCAGGACTCCCTCCCTGTGCCGGCTTTGTATTTTATATTGCATTCGCATTACTCTATTCCATATCGCCTAGCCCTACCTCTTCATGCATGGCAGGCACTACCACATCCTTAAAGCCTTTTCTTATTAACCTTTGCTGAAAGGCTAGTTGCACCTCGTATTCACCATGCACTAAAAATAGCTTCTTCACATCTCTTGGGTCTTGGCAAGACAACCATTGGCACAAGTCATCGTAGTCGCCATGAGCGCTCAAGCTAGTCATCTCTGCTATTCTAGCTTTCACCATATGCTCCCTACCAAATATCTTCACTGTTTCCGGCTGCTTTTTCAGTCTTGCCCCTAGCGAGTGTGGCTCGCAATAGCCTGTCATCAATATCATATTATTGGCATGCTCTACATTATGAGATATATGGTGCTTCACCCTTCCGGCTTCAGCCATACCCGATGCCGATATGATTACACATGGCTCTTTAAGTTCATTTAGTGCCATAGAGTCCTTCACATCTACTATATACTTCAATCCTTTAAATTCAAACACATCATCATCTTTCCTCAATAGCTGCTGCACATGATTATTAAAACACGATGGGTATTGCTTTACTGTCTCCGTTATTTTTACCGATAATGGGCTATCTACATAATATGTCAACGGCGGCAGTCTACTCTCTAGTTCTAACCTATTTAGCATGTACAATATCTCTTGTGTTCTTCCCAGGCTAAATGCAGGTATTACTAGCTTCCCTTTACGCTTCAGGCAAGTATCTACTATATAGTCTAGCAGCTTATCAGTAGCAGTAGCCACCATATCATGCAGCTTATCTCCATAGGTAGACTCCATTATAATATAGTCTGCCTGTGGAAACTCCTGTGGCGAACGGAGTATCATATCTCTATATCTGCCCACATCTCCACTAAAAGTTATTCTTACTGTTTTACCATTTTCTTTTACCTGAAGATTTACAGCAGCACTACCTAATATATGCCCTACATCGGTATAAGTAAGGGTTACATCCTTATCTATTACAAAATGCTCATTATAGGCTATAGTTTCAAATAACGGAAACACCATTGCAGCATCATCCTCGTCATACAATGGCTCTACAGGAGGCTTACCTTGCTTAGCACGCTCTTTATTAATGTATACCACATCTGCCTCTTGTATGCGTGCAGAATCTACTAGTAACAATTTAGCCAAGCTAGCCGTTGCAGGGGTGCAGTATATCTTACCTTTATAACCATCTTTTACTAGCTTAGGCAGTAGGCCTACATGATCTATATGTCCATGACTTATAATTACATAGCTAAGCTCTTTAGGGTCAAATCCCCATTCAGTATTTAGCTTTGTAGTCTCCTTACCCATACCCTGAAACATACCACAGTCCAGCAATATCTTTTTTCCATTCTTAAGCTGTAGCAAATGTTTAGACCCTGTAACGGTGCGCGCAGCACCATGAAATGATATTTTCATGTTTGTATTGATGTATGTTTAAAGCTACAACTTAATTAAAGTACTATAGCCCTATTAGTTGTTAAAATTGAATACACAAAAATGGGCTACTCATTTATTTCGAGCAACCCATTCTATACCAAATAAAAACAGAGTTATTTTAATCTTTATGGCAGCAAGATGCTTTTACTGCTCCATGGGTCATACTTACTTTAGGACTTATATAGGGTATACCTAAATTCATGCCGCGGAGTATAAATAAGCACCCGAAGAAAAACATCAGCACAGGCACCATTTTCCTTACACCCTGTATTCTTAACAGCGAAGCCTTCTGCTTTAGTATAGTAAGCCCTACCATCATAGGCACCGTACCTAACCCAAAAGTGTACACAAACAATATAGCATCACTAACACTTGCAGTGTTTATAGAGGCCGACAAAGCCATGTATACTAGCCCGCAAGGCAATAAACCATTAAGCATTCCCGCTACTGCAAGCATACCCACACTAGGATGCCCCATTACACTACCCAACCTATTCTTAACTACTGTGGCCCAAGGCATGCTTATTTGCAATTTAGAATTAGGTATAAACGCCACCACACCCATTATTAAAAGCATGGCACCTGCAAATAACGATACATACTGCTGCATTCTTGGGTCAAACAAGCTCCTGAACGAATAAAGCAGCATTGCCATAAGTGCATATGAGGTAATACGCCCCAGATGATACAGTCCTATCCCTAATACCTTTTTAAAACCACTCATGTGCTGAAAAGGCATTACCCATACTATAGGGCCACACATACCTGCACAATGCAGGCTACCTGTTAGCCCCATTAGCAATGCTACTGATAATGTTACCGTATTCATACTAGTGCAGTTGTAATTCGCTTTCCTGATAATAGTTTTTACCCTCGCATTCCCAGTTCAGCTTTACCTTATAGGTAGTATTCTTAAAATCTGCTCTTGGCACCTCCATTACATTACTACTAATACTTTGATCTACAGTTTTATCCCACATGGCATTTACTGGTGAATAAAACAGCGCATGTACCTTACTAGCCTTACCTTCAAATTCTTTAGGAAAGGTCAAGGTCAATTTATCTGCCGCTGTAGCTAAGGCTACAGGTGTAGATAAAGCCGCCTGATTTTTTCCTGCATCTATAGTATGCTGGTATTTTATTTCTTGTGCATAGTAGTCTTTTGCTACAAGGTCTATTTGCTGATGCATGCTGCGAGATACTAACACAACTATAAGTGCCACAAAGCCACCATATAAAAGTGCTATTTTAAATCCCCAGTTTAGTTTGAGTGTCATATACGTATGCTTTTATAAATTACTTACCGCCGAAAGGGCCTAAGAAATTGGTATTAATTGTTTTTATTTTTTTATTGCCTTCATACACAGCTATCTTCAATTGTGTTTTGCGCAATACCACATCTTTTTCATCCAGATAAATAAACATAGAGCCAGAAGATGTACCATCTTTAGGTATACTTAGTTTTTCATCGCCCACTATCTTTATTTCACCTTTAAAATTCTCCGGCTCAAATCTCAACTCTTTATCGTGGAAGGTCTTATTCAGTAGCCTGTAGTTATACAGATTGCTTATTCTATGGTTAGGCTGTTGCTGATATAGCTGTCCCGGCGTACGCAGAATAGATATACCTATATCTGTCCTGGTTATTAGTAGCGTAGCTTCAACAGCTATTAATACTACCATCACCGCAGTATATGCTTTCATTCTCCACGTAAAGCGCGTAGGTTTTTTTTCGCTTATTGTATTTTCCGATGCATATTTAATCAAGTCTGTTGGCAATCCTACAGCCTCCATCATGTGGTTACAAGCATCTATACATGCAGTACAGTTAGTACATTCTAGTTGTGTACCGTTTCTTATATCTATACCCGTTGGGCATACTTTCACACACTGCATACAATCTATACAGTCGCCTATAGCACGTTCTTCATTCTTTTTATACTTTCCTCTTGGCTCACCTCTTACATGGTCATATGCTACCACTATAGAATCTCTATCAAGTAGCACCCCTTGCATTCTACCATACGGGCATATAGTAGTACACACCTGCTCGCGCAACCACAAAAACACAAAGAAGAAAATAGAAGTAAATACTAGCAATGCTGCAAAACTGCCCGCATTCTGGCTTACAGGCTCGCTTACTAGTTTTTTCAGCTCGTCTATACCTATAATGTAAGAAAGAAACGTATTAGCTATTACAAAGCTTATTAACCAAAACACTACCCACTTCGTAGTTTTTTTAGCTATTTTTTTACCTGTCCAGGGTGCTTTATTCAGCATTTTTTGCTCATTAGCATCTCCCTCTATCAAGTATTCTATTTTACGGAAAATCATTTCCATAAAAATAGTTTGCGGGCACGCCCATCCGCAGAAGACGCGCCCGAAAACTACTGTAAACAAAGCTATAAACACAATAAACACTATCATGCCTAAGCCAAATATGAAGAAATCCTGTGGCCAAAATATCTGACCAAAAAGAATGAACTTACGCTTAAGAACATTTATCATTATCCAAGGATGCCCATCCACTTTTATAAATGGTATCGCAAAGAAGATGATTAAATATAAGATACTTAATACTGTTCTTTTATTATAAAAAGCACCTTTTGGCTTTTGTGGATACAACCAGATACGTTTCCCGTCCTCGCCTATCGTCCCTACCTTATCTCTAAAAGAGGGTTGCTGTGTCGTATGCTCGTCTTTCATTGTGAGTTCTATTTTACTGCCACTTTAGCTTTCGCACTGTCGGTAGCTGTGGCTGCACTATCAGCAGGCTTAGGAGCATTTCCACTCTCTATATACAATTCTCCTTGTTTATCCTTAGGTGCTGCAGGCTTCGTGCCTTTTAGCGATACTACATAGCTGGCTATCTGTGCTATTTGTCTTGGAGAAAAATCATCCTTCCAGCTCTTCATACCTTTATCAGGCCATCCGTATTTTATAGATTTAAACACATCTTTAATACCTCCTCCATGTAGCCAGTACTCATCTGTCAGGTTAGGACCTACACCTCCTCCACCATCTTTAGCGTGGCAGGCAGCACATGTAGCTTGGAAAACATTTTGTCCGGCAGCTATATCTGCAGCATCTTTACTTAGCTCTACTGTATTCTCATCTACATTATTAGCACTCTTTGCTAAGTATTCAGCTTTATCATGCTCTCCTTTCTCCACCTCTGCTACATATTCCTCATATGAGCTCGGCCCTGTACCCGAAACATGATATCTGTAGATGTATATAAATGATACTATAATAGTAAGGTAGAAACCGTATTTCCACCATGGTGGCAGTGCGTTATCCAATTCTTTAATGCCATCATAGTCGTGGTCTAGCATTACATCCTGCTCTTGCTCTACTGCTACGGCAGCATTAAATTTATCCCAGAATGGTATACGTGCTATAGCTTTCTCTGCTGCTTCAGACTCAGGTGTGGCTCTTAATTGTTTTATCAACGCACGCATTACTATCAGCATAGCAAATATCACCACCAATTCAAACATGATGAACCCAACCAACATGTAAAAATCAAATGCAGGTATACCGCTTATTAATTTATCTTGCCATTGCACCACAGGCGCCGCTGCTGTAGCTGCATCAGCTCCCGCATCAGCAGCAAAGCTTGTTGCAGATAACAAGGTAGCCACCACTAGCAATGCTATTGTTTTCACTATAGGTGCAGCCTTTTTACGATCTGCTCTTATTTTATCTCTATAGGCTAGCGATAATTGCTTTAGCACGCTACCCAATACTCCTATTGCAAATAGTAGCAATAGCATAAATCCTACTAATGTCACCAGCATTACATTAAAGCCCATAGACTGGTCGTCAGCTGCCGGGGCAGCAGGCGCAGCTGCTGTTTGTGCACTCAACACGGCAGGCACCAATAACACTGCAAGGGCCGCCATTGTTTTCTTTATATTTAATCGCATATTGTGCATGTTTTTAAGGTTGTCTTATTCCGGTTGAGATCCTGGAAAAGGAATATTTTTCATTTTTTGTATATACTTCTTGTCTGCCTTCACCACATATATGGTCAATATTGTAAAGAACAAGAAGAACATAATTAACGAGGTCAGCGGATAAATCCCTACACCTGTAATACTCTGCAGATAATTTATAAACTTCATGACTGAGATTGTTTTAGATGTTATTAATTATGGATTCACAGCTGTTTTTTGCTCAAGTTTTATATCCTTACCTATACGTTGCAGATATGCTATCAAGGCTACTATTTCCTTATTCTTCTCAATTTTTATGTTGTCTTTAGCTAGGTTAGCCTGCACTTGCTCTGCTTGTTTCATTAGGTCACCGTTAGCCATTTTATCATAACCTTCAGGATAAGGCACTCCCAATGTTATCATAGCTCTTATTTTAGCACCCGTTACTGCCGTATCTAGCTCATTGGTAAACAACCACGGATAGTTTGGCATTATAGAGTTTGGAGTCATACTCGTAGGCTCATACATGTGGTTAAAGTGCCAGCTATCAGGATATTTTCCTCCTAAACGTGCCAAATCCGGACCTGTACGTTTACTACCCCATTGGAATGGGTGATCGTACACAAACTCACCTGCTTTAGAATACTCTCCATAGCGTGCTACCTCACTTCTAAACGGACGTACCATTTGGCTATGGCAGTTATAACAACCCTCTCTTACATAGATATCTCTACCTTGTAGCTCTAGCGGAGTGTATGGTCTTACACTTGATATAGTAGGTATATTGCTTTTTACTAAGAAGGTTGGAACTATTTCTATAAGACCACCTATAGCTACTACTACTAAGCTTAAGATTAACATTTGTACTGGGCGACGCTCTATCCAGCTATGCCAGTGTGCTTTACCATGTGGCACATATACTGGTGCTAGTGGTGCAGCTTCTGCAGCTTCATCTTCTACCGATACGCCACTTAATTTTATAGTTTTTATCAAGTTATAGCCCATCATCAATGCACCAAACAAGAACAACGTACCACCTATACCGCGCATAGCGTAGAAAGGACGCATTTGCTGCACTGTCTCCATAAACTGATATCTCAATTGTCCTTCCGGAGTAAATTCTTTCCATGCTAAGCTTTGCATAAAGCCTGCCCAGTACATAGGCACT
>CAYWUY010000057.1:0-19115 GCA_964461535.1 uncultured Flavipsychrobacter sp. | reverse complement strand
TGGTTATATTATTTACCGAATTTCAATGCTTTACCGGGATAGTAAGCAATATCATTCAATTCTTGCTCTATACGTAGTAATTGATTGTATTTAGCCATACGGTCGCTACGGCTAGCAGACCCGGTTTTAATTTGTCCGCAATTAAGCGCAACTGCTAAGTCAGCTATGGTAGCATCTTCAGTTTCGCCAGATCGATGGCTCATAATAGTATTATAGCGGTTGTGTTGTGCCATGGTTACAGCATCAATAGTTTCGCTAAGGGTACCTATTTGGTTTACTTTTACTAGCAATCCGTTTGCAGTATTTTCTTTAATCCCTCTTTCTAAGCGAGTTACATTAGTTACAAACAAATCGTCACCTACTAGTTGTACTTTATTTCCTAGAGCATCAGTTAGCATTTTCCAACCTTTCCAGTCGTCTTCCGCCATGCCATCTTCAATACTTATAATAGGGTATTTTTTGCACCATTTCACCCAATATTCCACCATTTCTTCACTGCTTACTTTTTTGCCATCGCTTTTGTGGAATATGTATTTCTTTTCTTTTTCTTTATAAAGCTCACTGTTGGCAGCATCCATAGCTATAGCTACTTGGTCGCCTGGTTTGTAACCGGCTTTTTCAATAGCTTTCAGAACTGTTTCAATTGCTTCTTCGTTGCTTTGGATGTTAGGAGCAAAGCCACCTTCATCACCTACGTTAGTGCTATATCCTTTATCTTTCAATACAGTTTTTAATGTATGGAAGATTTCTACACCCCAACGTAAGCCTTCGCTGAAACTAGAAGCACCTACAGGCATTACCATGAACTCTTGGAAATCAATTTTATTATCGGCATGAGCACCACCATTAAGGATGTTCATCATTGGTACAGGTAGTGTGCGAGCATTAGGGCCGCCCAAGTAGCGATACAAAGGTAAACCCACACACTGAGCTGCTGCTTTAGCTGTAGCCATACTTACAGCTAAAATTGCATTAGCTCCAAGTTTAGCTTTGTTAGCAGTACCATCAATTTCCAACATTAAGTTGTCAATAACACGTTGCTCAGTTACGTCTAGGCCATAAAGTTCTTTGGCCATTACCTCGTTTACATTGGCTACCGCTTTCAAAACACCTTTACCAAGATATTTCTTTTTGTCACCATCACGTAGTTCTACGGCTTCGTGTTTACCTGTACTTGCTCCGCTAGGAACAGCAGCACGACCAACAAAACCTTCGCTAGTATGAATATCTACTTCTACTGTAGGATTGCCACGGCTATCTAACACCTGGCGAGCGATAACGTCTGTAATAAAACTCATAGCTTTTATAATTTGACATCAAAAGTAATTAGTAATGCCTAAAAAGTGAAGCATAGGATATTAATTAGTGTTAATAATTAATCCGATATGCATTTCACATCTATGCTACTGATGAACATTTCACGAGATTTTGAAAAGTTAGTAGTAACAAAAAAGGTGAACTGAGATGTTCACCTTGTATAGTTAATGTTATTATGGAGCTAGTCGGCATCTATTCCAAGAGCCATCTGCTTGCTGTGTAAATTTTATTCTGTCGTGCATACGGCTACTACGTCCTTGCCAAAACTCTATGGCTGTTGGCTTTACTAAGTAACCACCCCAGTGAGCAGGTCTATGTATTACCTTGCCTTCAAACTCTCTTACATAAGCCTGATACCTTTCGTCAAGAAAATTTCTGTCGGGTACTATTTGGCTTTGCGGAGACGACCACGCACCTAATTTACTTCCTTCCGGTCTAGAATTAAAGTAAGTGTCATTAGCTTCATAACTTAATGGAGCTGCTATGCCTTCTATTCTTACTTGTCTTTCTAGTTCTTTCCAAAAGAAAAGAAGGGCTACTTTGTTATTGGTAGCAATTTCATTACCCTTATTGCTATTATAATTGGTAAAGTAGGTAAATCCATTATCTTCTATACCTTTCAATAGTACAGTACGAGCATGAGGGGCACCGGAAGCGTCTACTGTAGCTAAAGTCATTGCATTAACTTCAGTAATATCTGCATTTAAAGCATCCCTAAACCAATGCCTGAAAAAAGCTATGGGGTCACTACCAGCCACCTCTTCATTTAACGCAGCTTGAAGATAATCTTGCCTTATATCAGCAATATGTTGTGTAATGTTATGAGACATTACTCTTATTTTTTATCGCCTGTGCCCAAATACTTGAACATTACATAGATTAGTTCTATGGTAAGAAGCAAAGAGAAAACCCACATAAGTGTAGGGCCTACATTTTGATTAATATTATCGTAAAATGCGCTTAAAACTAGAGATGTCATAATTAGTATTAATTTTCGAAGCGCAAGTTAATAGATAATCTTGATACTTTTTAGAATAAAAATCAGTTCCATATGTTTCTTTTCTTTGGTGCCAAGTAGCTAACATATTATTTGTAGTGCTATGTTGCCAATGCAAGACCCTGTAATTCAACAAATGGATTTTTTAAGGTAATTTCAACCTCCAAACTTACGTATTTGTTACTCAGACATGTTCCTTTTCTAAAAGCTGTTATGCTTTACTCCTTTACTGCCTTTGGTGGTCCACAGGGGCATATGGGCATGATGGTGAGGACATTTGTACAAAAACGTAAAGATGTAACCGAGGCAGAATTACTAGAGTATAATGCTTTTTGCCAGATGTTGCCAGGCCCGTCCAGTACGCAAACGGTTACTCTTATAGCCATGAAAAGAGGGGGCATACCACTAGCTATAGTTACCTTATTATTATGGGTAATGCCGGCAGCCTTGCTCATGGGACTATTTTCCTTTTTAATACATTACTGGTTTCCTAATGAAATAGGAGTAAGCGATAAAAAGAATACGCCTTTAACATTATTTACATATATACAGCCCATGTCGGTTGGTTTTGTATGTTTTGCAGCAGCCAAAATGATGGAGGGAACTATGAAGTATCTAGCTACTTCATCTATAATGATAGGTAGCATTATTGTTACCATCTTATTTAAGTCTCCTTGGGTATTCCCGCTGCTACTTGTTCTGTCCGGAACTATTAGTAATTTTAGTAATAAGCGTATACCTGCTACCCAGCAAAAGCCCAAAAAAATTAAGTGGCTCAATTTGTGGCTGTTTTTTGTATTATTTATCACAGCCGGTGTATTAAGTGGATTAGCTAGAAAAGGAGGGTGGGAGCATCAATTGTTATTTCATTTATATGAAAATTTTTATAGGTTTGGTGCTATAGTTTTTGGTGGTGGACAGGCTTTATTACCTATGATGTTTTATCAGTTTGTAAATAACCCCATAAAACATGGTTTGCCAGAGATTGTTAGTTCGGCAGATTTGCTAACGGGTTATGGCATGGTGCAGGCTGTTCCCGGACCTGTATTTTCTATTTGCTCTTATGTAGGTGGTATGGCTATGAGTAATCAGGGGCCACTTTGGCAGCTTGCGGGCTGCTTAGTTGCAACCACAGCAGTATTTCTACCCAGTACACTGCTCTTATTCTTTTTCTTTCCTATATATGAAAACTTGAAGCATCACGTAATCATCTACAGAGCGCTAGAAGGTATTAATGCAGCTATAGTGGGTATTATATGGGCATCGGGAATTGTATTGTTTAACTCTATACAGTTTCAATGGAGCAATATTGTGGTGGTGGCCATAACATTTAGCTTATTATACTTTAGCAAGGTACCTGCGCCCCTAATAGTAATTGGGTGGTTATTGCTGGGTTGGACATTGCATCTATAACACAATATCTTCTGCAAAAAATAGACTTGCTTTAAATTTATGTGCAGCAACTGCAAATGCACAGCCATATCCCTCTTTACAACTAAAACTTGCTGCACTGGCTTCAGTTATCAGGTTGTTTTCAGCAGGTATGATATGTTTTCCTTCAAGGGCAGGTATATTTATAATATCATCAGTCAGTCCTACGCCTAGCATTTTTATAAAGGCCTCCTTCATAGCCCATAGGCTAAGTGGGTATTCTTTATTGTTAGACTGTTCAACAGAAGTAAGTTCTTTAGGCGTAAAGCAACTGCTGTATACTAGACTATAATCAAAATCTTGCCTATATTTTTCTATGTCTATTCCTACTATTTGGTTAGATACTATTAGAGCCACATACTTACCTGAATGTGAAACATTAAAATGTAGGTTTGATACTCTATTTGCTAAACTTAGTTTGCCGTAATTGTTATTTTCAAATGCTACATCTATAGGGTTTATTTCTAAATATTTAGAAAGTATGGTTTTAGATAATATTTTACCTAAAAGGTGTCTGCGCTTATCCTCTTCTTGTTTGTATCGCTTAGCATGTATAATTTCTTCTGTGTTCAGTACTTCTAGTTCTAGATTCAGCAGTTTTGTAGCATTGTCTATATTGGCGGCATATATATGTAGCTCTGAAGTAGTAATGTCAGAAGAAAACCGGAACGAGGGGTTTCCACCTCGTTCCGGTTGGTATTGATGTAAGCAGTTTAAAATTATTTTATGCATGTTCTTCCCATATCTGAGATAGGTGAACAAGTATTTCAGTGGCTTTTTCCATGTCTTGCACACTTACATATTCTTGTTTGCTATGAATACCCATCTCCCCGGTGAATATATTGGGGCAAGGTAATCCCATAAAAGATAGTCTAGAGCCATCAGTTCCACCTCTTATACTCATTATTTCAGGAGTAAGGTTAGCTCTCTGGTAAGCTTTTTCTGCATAGCCCATCACTTGAGGGTGTTGGTCTAGAATTTCTTTCATATTACGGTATTGTTCTTTTACCTCGAACTCATAAGTAACTCCCGGAAATTCTTTTGTTATTTCTTCAGCTAGGTTTTTAAGTCTTTCTTCATGTATAGCTAGCATCTGCGTATCAAAGTCTCTTACAATAAACTGAACAGTAGCTTTTTCTAAAACACCCGATATAGAAGTAGGATGCACAAAACCTTGCTTGCCTTCAGTAGCTTCAGGGCACCATTCTGTTTTAGGTAGTTTATCTACAAATGCCGATGCAGCCTTAATAGCACTTACCATTTTATCTTTGGCATATCCTGGATGAGCGCTTATGCCATGAAAGGTAACAATGGCTGCATCTGCAGAAAAAGATTCACCTTCTAGGTGTCCTCTTTCTCCGCCATCTAATGTATAGCCAAAGTCTGCTCCTAATGTTTTCATATTAACAGCAGCTACACCACGTCCTATTTCTTCGTCAGGAGTAAATAGAATACGAATTTTACCATGCTTTACTTCTTTATTCTGCATAAAGTAGTTAGCTAGGTCCATTATAATAGCCACACCCGCTTTGTCATCAGCGCCTAATAGTGTAGTTCCCGATGCAGTAATGATATCATCGCCTATGCGTTGCAGTAAGTATGGATGCTCTTTTGTAGAAAGTATAACACTGGTATCGTCTGGCAATACAATATCTTTGCCATCATATTTTTGGTGCAAAATAGGTTTAACGCCCTTTCCGCTGCAATCAGGCGCGGTATCTACGTGAGAACAAAAGCATAATACCGGAACATTTTTATCGGTGGTTGCAGGTATGGTAGCATACACATATCCATGTTCGTCTAAAAATGCATCTGTTATACCTATGGCTTGTAGTTCGTCAACAAGTATTCTACTTAAATCTTTTTGTTTTTCGGTAGAGGGTTGTGCAGAAGAATTGGGATCACTTTGTGTGTCTATTTGCGCATAACGCATAAAGCGTTCGGCAACGGTATGATTGTAGTTTTGAATACTCATTCTGTATGTTTAATAAGTAAAATTAGGTATCTTGTATTTGTATGAAAAATTTTTGGTTAGATAAGTCCGATTTTTCTGAAATAGTAACGGTAACATTTACCTTGTTTGCCGTAATTGATATTCTAGGCTCTTTGCCCGTAATTATTTCTTTAAAAAAGAAAATGGGCGATATCAATGCCTTCTTGGCCACATTGGTATCTGGAGGTCTAATATTGTTGTTTTTCTTGATTGGTGAGCAAATGCTAGACTTTATGGGGCTAGATATAAAGTCTTTTGCTATAGCCGGCTCCATAGTAATTTTTATATTAGGCTTAGAAATGGTGTTGGGTTTAGAAATTTTTAAGCACGATAATGATGCTAAAACTAGCACATTGGTTCCTGTAGCATTTCCTCTAATTGCTGGTTCAGGTACTTTAACTACTGTTATGTCGCTTAAGGCTGCTTATGAAGCGTATAATATTTTGATAGCTATTTTTATAAATCTTATTATAGTTTATATCACGCTGAGGTCAGTCAACTTTTTAGAACGTATTTTCGGTCCTTCAGGAGTATTAGTTATTCGTAAGTTTTTTGGAGTTATACTACTAGCTATAGCAGTTAAGATATTTAGAAATAATATAGGCGTTCTTAAATAGTTATTTACCCTTAGTACTATTGGTATCCGTATATGGATATGCAGTGCCGAATGAAATAACAAAATTGTACAGAGCCCGTTTGTTGGTGCTAGTCTTTACGTCTATACTACAAGAAGACATTTTAGGCCCATTTATCAGCAGAATTCTATATTTCCCGTCAGCAATCTTTGGGGTAGTGTAAAATCCTTTTTTATTAGTAATGGTTGTAAATTCTTCTCCCTGTTCGGCATGAAATTGTAACATCACATTGCTAATGGGCTTTTTATTATTGTCATATACATATCCATTTATAGCACGCACTTTTGCATACATATGACCTGTCATAAACAGTAGCGAAAATATTATGCTATAAGCCTTCATTATATAAATGTACGAATAAGGCTTAGTTGTACATTTGTCTAAAGCTTGCAGATAATAGTATGTATAACGAGATATTAAACGCATCAAATAAATATGCCGAGGGCTTTGAACATATTTTAAAGCGCCGTTCTATGTGGTTGGAGCATTACAAGGAAATAAAGGCGCATTTAGTAGATATTGCCAATTACCTTAACGAGAATAGTAAATATGCTCAGGGTTTCTTTGTAGATACCAATTTGGCGTATAATGAACAGATAAATGGTACATGCGCCAATTTGCCGTCTTTAACTTTTCGTTCGGGAGAAATGCCCATGCAGGTTACTTTCAGAAATGCAGGTGGTGAACGTAGAGAGTATGTGGAAGAAGGTTTTGCTCTTATGTTTACACCTACAGTTGCTGGACAAATTATGGTTTTACTAATGCCGCACTACACAACTATGGATGCGGAAAAGCCACAGTATGAGACGGTGGCTATAGTTGATGAGCCTTCGGCCATAACTAAAGAAATGGTAAATACTATAATTGCAAAAGGTATTGAGGCTGCCTACTATACTAGCTTTACAGGTTTTACAGACTTGCAGGCTAAGGAAATAGAAGAGGTTCAAGTACAAAAACAATATACCCCTATAGGATTTAAAAGACATGATAGTACTGAAAAGGTTAAATAAATACATAATATGTACACTTGCTATAAGTATAGCAGCGTGTAATACTGATGCACCTAAGCAGGATGTAGTTATATTAAAAGATACTACGGCAACTGAAGAAGTTGTAAAGGAATTGGGCTTTGATATAGTAAAAGAATATCCACACGATGCTGCTGCTTTCACTGAAGGTTTAGAGTTTCATGATGGTGTTTTTTATGAAGGCACTGGGGAATATGGAAAGTCGGATGTTAGAAAAACAGAGCTTGAAACCGGTAAAGTAATTGCTAAAAAAAGTATGTCGGCAGATTATTTTGGCGAGGGTATTACTTTATTGAATGGGAAAATATACCAGCTAACCTATAAAGAGCACAAGGGCTTTGTCTACGATGCTGCTACCTTAAAGCAGTTGGCTACTTTTACAGTAAACACCCCTGAAAGTTGGGGGCTTACTAATGATGGGAAGTACCTAATTTTTAACGATGGTTCTAATGTGTTTCACTACATGGATCCCGAAACTTTTAAGATTGAAAAAGATTTGAAAGTAACTGATCAGTATGGGCCGGTAAATGAACTGAATGAGCCGGAAATGATTAATGGCTACATTTATGCTAATAGGTGGCAGACCGACTACATATATAAAATTGATACTGCTACAGGAAAGGTGGTGGCTAGATTTGATATGAGTACCTTAAGGCAGCGTGGCAATATACCCCCAATGCAGGGTAGGAGAGGCGAGCCCGAAGTTTTGAATGGTATAGCCTATGACGCTAAAGCCAATAAAATATACGTAACAGGTAAAAACTGGCCTAAACTATTTGAAGTGAAACTAGATAACTAGATTTTAGTGATTAGCCTCACGTTGCTTTTTTCTTAAAAAATAATCGGCATAAAGCAGTCCTATAATTACATTGGCCGCTATTATTATGTGAATTGCGTTGTCTGATAGCCAATTAGGAGCCTTAATGCTGTTCAGTTTATCGGTGTTAAATAGAGGTTGGCTCTCCGCTACATGCCAGTCTACCTGATTAAATGCAGTAATGAAAAGTGTAAAAATTAATAGCACAAATACTGCAGCTATACCTTTAATAATATTTGTGTTGATATAGCGGCGGGTAGCCGGTGCTACTTGCATGCCTGCTACTTCGTCCATCACATTTTTAGTGAAACGCAGTGAAGGGCTATCTAATTCCACATTGTTTTTTAGAAAGTGGTTAGTGTTTATTAGTTCTGTATAGCACTTTTCCCATGCCGCATCAGTTGCTATAAGATGGGCTATACGCTGCTTTTCTGCATCGTTGCAGTTGTCATCTATATAATCCCAAAGTGCTAATAACATTTTATCTTCCGGTGCCATGTGTCTTTAAAATTAATGATTTATTGAAAAATGATGCTTATCTAATTCCTTAGCATAACGGCCTGACTGTAAAATATCCTTTAGTTTTTGTCTAGCTCTAAATAGCTTTACCTTAACGTTATTGATATCTTGCCCTAATATTCTTGCTATATCATCAAGGCTACACTCATTCATATAAAAGAGAGATATTATTTGTGCGTCAATAGGTGTCAGCTGCTGTATAGCATCTTGTAATAGTTGTTTTTGTGTTTTGTTTTCTAATAGTTGGCTGGCAGTGTTGGTATAAGCTATGTTTTCAGGCATTTCTTCCATCCAAACTATAGGATTTTTCTTTTTTCTTAAGTAAGACAGCGTGGTTGTATTTGCTATGGCATACAGCCAAGTACTGAATTTGCTATTCCCTTTAAAGTCTGCCAGACTTCTGTAGGCTTTTATAAACACGTCCTGTGCTAACTCCTCTGCTACTTCTCTTTCATTTACTATTTTAAGTATTATAGAAAAGACATAGTTTTTGTAGTGCTCTACAAGCTTACTGTAGGCAGCAGTATTGCCCCTAAGTATATCTTGTATTATTACTATGTCGTCTTCTTTAAAATGCATGTGTGTTAATAAGACGTGCAGAGGTATGAAAAGGTTACAGCATTTTGTAAAAATATTATCCCAAATGTATTATTTATATAAATATTTGAAACTTGTGTAACCTAGGTGGAAATAATGTAGTCATAGATGGTATAGTTGTCAACTGAAAAACAAGAAAACAAAATTCAAATAATAAAAACCATTTAAAAATAAATAAACATGGGACCACAAGTATTAGTAGGAATGATAGTGCCGGTTGCATTTTTTACAGCAGTATTTGGCATCTTCTACCTTAGAAATAGAGAAAATATGGCTTTAATAGAGCGCGGTATTAACCCCAGAAATATAGTAAAAGATGTAGTGCCTAAAGTGAGCTCTTATTTAAAATATGGTTATTTGCTATTAGGCTCTGGTTGCGGATTATTGTTAGCCTATCTGTTAGATGTGCTTATACAAAGTATAGAGCGTCATAATCTATATGTAATGGGTAAGCTAGATGCAGATAATTATTACATCCACGATAACCCTGCAATATATTTTGCATTAATAGCCATAGGTGGTGGTATAGGCTTGGTAAGAGCATATAAAACTGACCAGAAAATATGGAAAGAGGTTATGCTATCAAAGACATGGGAGAGCAATGATAAGAGCATTATGCTGTAGTTTTACAGCTGGTTGAAATGGGGCTGACCATAATAGAAAACATGTGCCTATATTTTCTTTAGAAAATGTAGATTTTTCAAAAAAATGTACTTATCTTTGCAATCCCTTCCGAAAAGTCAAAAGGTTTACTTTTGGCTTTTTGATTTTAAAAGGTTGGTTCGTATTGAATTTTAATAAAATTTACTGCAAGCCATAAGCTGAATTGAAAATACGGGCATAGTTCAACGGTAGAATAGAGGTCTCCAAAACCTTAGATCGTGGTTCGAATCCGCGTGCCCGTGCAGACATTTCAAAAGCAACCCGTGTGCAAGCGCGGGTGCTTTTGAGTTTTAATAACTCAGAATAACATAACCAATGAGTAAATTAGCTAAATACGTGCAATCGGCGTATGATGAGATGCTCCACAAAGTGAGTTGGCCTTCATGGGACGAATTGCAACAAACCACTGTCATAGTTCTTGTAGCATTAGCGTTGGTAACAGCTATAGTAACCGGTATTGATGCTGGTTCTAAAGCGGTTTTAACATTTATATACAGCTTAATTAGATAAATCTAGCACATACATAATGGATGAAGTTATCGTAAGCCAAGATGCTATGCCGGCTGCTCCTCAACAAGATACTAAATGGTATGTGTTGCGTGTAGTAAGTGGTAAAGAAAGAAAGGCTAAAGAATATATAGATAAAGAGGTAAAGATTAATAATTGGACCAAAGCAGTTGTTCAGGTTCTTTGCCCAATCGAAAAAATATTCAAAGTAGTAAATGGTAAAAAAGTTCTTAGAGAAAAGACTTTGTTCCCCGGCTACATATTATTAGAAGCTATTGATGGTAAATTGTCTGACGACATTATACAAACCATTAAGAATGTATCAGGCGTTATTCACTTTTTAGGAAAAGATAATCCTACAGCTTTACGTAAAGCAGAAGTGAATAAAATGTTCGGTAAAATGGATGAGGTTAGCGAACAAGGTATCGTTTACGCTGAGCCTTATATAGTGGGTGAGACTGTTAAAATTATCGATGGTCCATTCAACGACTTTAACGGATTGGTAGAAGAAGTAAATGAAGAGAAGAAAAAACTAAAAGTTGTGGTGAAGATTTTCGGGCGCGCAACGCCTGTAGAATTGAACTACAGTCAAGTAGAAAAGTTATCTTAATGTAATATGAGAAAGGCTGCGTAATGCAGCCTTTTTTATTATATATTTTTCTTGGAAATAGTGTTATTGATAGTTGCTAATTATATATAGCTTTAAGCGTTTTTTTAGATTTGTATAACATCGATTGCATTATCTTTGTAAGCATAGTTTTCATAATAATATTTTTTTTAATACAACTTTTGATATATGGGATACGTAAAAGACCTTTTCAAGACAAAGGCAGATGACCAGAACAAAGAGATTAAGGCAATTATTGAGCAACATGGAAACAAAAAGATTGAAGATGTTACCATAGCGCAGGCTTACCAAGGTATGCGCGGCATCACAGGTCTTGTTACTGAAACGTCGCTGCTTGATTCTAACGAAGGTATACGCTTCAGAGGCTTTTCTATCCCTGAATTAAGAGAGCAACTTCCTAAGGCCGAAGGTGGTAAAGAACCTTTGCCTGAAGGTTTGTTTTATCTAATGCTAATAGGTGAGGTGCCTAATCAAGAGAATGTTGAGCATATCTCTTCTACTTGGGCTCGTCGTTCTCATGTACCTAATCATGTATTCGATGTTATTGAAGCACTTCCGGTATCTGCACATCCTATGACTCAGTTTACTGCTGCTGTTCTTGCACTACAAACTGAATCTAAATTTGCTAAGGCATATGCAGAAGGTATCAGCAAAAAAGAATATTGGAGTTATGTGTATGAAGATACAATGACCTTGATAGCTCGCTTACCTCGCATAGCTGCATACATTTATCGCCGTAAATATAAAAATGGAGAACATATTCAACCGGATGGTATGCTAGACTGGAGTGCAAACTTCGCTCACATGCTAGGTTACGAAGATGAAGGCTTCAAAGAATTAATGCGTTTATACATGACAATACATGCCGACCATGAAGGCGGTAACGTATCAGCTCATGCTACACACCTTGTAGGTAGTGCACTAAGCGATCCATATTTGTCTTTTGCTGCAGGTATGACAGGTCTTGCTGGCCCGTTACATGGTCTTGCTAACCAAGAAGTAATTCGTTGGATAGAAGAAATGTGTAAAGAATTGAATTCTGATGCTCCTACGAAAGAGCAAATTGCTGAATATATCAAGAAAACTTTGGCTCAAGGTAAAGTAGTTCCTGGTTATGGTCATGCTGTACTACGCAAAACAGATCCTCGCTTTACTGCACAAATGGAGTTTGCAAAAGTACATTGCCCTAACGACCCTACTGTACAAACAGTATGGAATGTTTATGAGGTAGCGCCACCAATATTGGAAGGTACCGGTAAAATTAAAAATCCTTGGCCTAACGTAGATGCTCACTCTGGTGCATTGTTAAAGCACTATGGCATGGTAGAGGAAGATTTCTACACAGTATTATTTGGTGTATCTCGCGCACTTGGCGTACTTGCTAGTTTGTGTTGGGATCGTGCTCTAGGATTCCCTATTGAGCGTCCTAAATCTGTAACTACTGAGTGGGTTAAGAATTTTATCAAAAAAACAGAAGCAGTAGCTTAGTTTATAACTAAATTGTAGCGGGGGTTGGAAAGGGGAGCCCCCGTTTTTTTTTTTAAAAAAATTTTTTTTTATATTTTATTAAAAAAACACAACCTGTAGGTTTTTTTATAATAAAATTTTCGGGGGCTTGCCATTGCCACGCCCGCTTTTTTTATGCCAAATAATGTGATATTCATCTTCACGGCGAATATTTAATACTAGTACCTTTGCGCCATGATTTATAAAGTGATAGGCTTAATGTCGGGAAGCTCATTAGACGGTCTCGATATCGCTTTTGTAAAGTTAGAGGATGTAAGAGGGCAATGGTCTTATGAAATATTAGAGGCTGAGTGTGTGCCTTATGATGACAAGTGGACACATCAGTTGCGCACAGCTGCACAGCTAAACGTACCAGATTTTTTACAACTACATACTGCATATGGCCGCTACACAGGAGATGCTGTAAATGCATTTATAGAAAAATATCAGTTACAGCATCAGGTTCAGTTTATAACATCTCATGGGCACACCGTTTTTCATAATCCTTCGTCACATACTACTTGGCAGCTAGGAGATGGTGCCTCTATTGCTGCAATTACACAATTGCCTGTGGTCAGCGACTTAAGAGCGGTAGATGTGGCTCTTGGCGGGCAAGGTGCGCCTATTGTTCCTATCGGAGATAAACTGTTATTTGCAGACTACGATTATTTATTAAATATAGGTGGCATAGCCAATTTAACTACCTCGGGCAGTAATTATGTAGCATTTGATGTATGTGCAGCTAACCAAATACTAAATCAATTAGCTACCAGAAATGGTGCCATAATGGATGAGAGTGGTGCTATGGCAGCTAGTGGCGTATTGTTAGGCGAAGTGCTCGATCAGCTAAATGCATTGCCATACTATAGTGTTTATGGTCCTAAATCTTTAAGCAATGAGCAGGCCGTAGATATGATATTCCCTATACTAAATAGGAGCAGTCATAATACTAACGACTTGTTGCATACAGTTGTAGTACATATAGCACAGCAGGTAGCTAAATCTGTAAAACATCAAGATGCTTCAGGTGAGCCTAAGAAAATGCTAATAACTGGTGGTGGTGCTTTTAATGACACCCTGGTAAAAGCAATAGCTCAACATTTAGCTCCTCTTAATGTAACAGTTACAGTTCCAGAAGAAAGGGTAGTGAAATATAAAGAAGCACTAGTTATGGCTTTAATAGGAGTACTAAGATGGAGGGATGATGAAAATGTAATGAGTAGTGTTACAGGAGCCTCAAGAGATAGTATAGCAGGTGCTTTATGGATGGTATAAAATGATAAAATAGTATGGGTAGGATAATTTTTTTCTTTTTTATTTACTTGTTAAATGCCTTCATGTTTGGCTGGATTGATTACTTGGCTTTACCGCAAGCCAGTAGAAAGTTAACAGGTGCGTTAATAGGGTGGTCTTTATTAAAAGGCGTTATTACGGCTACCGCCGCTATATGGCTGATAGTATTTAGAAAAAAGAAACAATAGTATTGTTATAAAATAGAAGCGCCTCAGTAGAAGTTTATTACTGAGGCGCTTTTGTATAAATAAATATGACTATTAGTAATTAAAAGGAACACCAATATAGTTGTGTGGTGTTATGGCCTTAAGTTCTTTTTTTATCTTGGCATTTACGTCCAGTCCCTCTATAAAGTCGTGCATATCCTTGCTGGTGATTTGTGTTTTACCTCTGGTTAATGCTTTTAATGCCTCATAAGGTTGCGGATAGTTTTCGCGTCTTAGTACAGTCTGTATAGCCTCAGCTACTACCGCCCAATTATCTTCTAAGTCGCCAGCTATTTTAGTCGGATTCAATAATAGTTTGCTCAAGCCTTTTTCTATAGAGCGTAAAGCCAGATAACTATGTGATAAAGGCACACCCACATTACGCAATACAGTACTGTCAGTTAAGTCTCTCTGTAATCTGCTTATGGGTAGTTTGGCACTCAAGTGTTCAAATATAGCATTGGCAATGCCTAGGTTGCCTTCAGCATTTTCAAAATCTATAGGATTTACTTTATGTGGCATAGCACTGCTACCCACCTCGCCGGCTTTTACTTTTTGCTTAAAATACTCCATAGATATGTATTGCCATATATCTCTGCAAAAGTCTATAAGTATGGTGTTTATTCTTTTTAAAGCATCAAACTGTGCCGCTATATTGTCGTAGTGTTCTATTTGCGTGGTGTACTGCATTCTTTCTAAGCCTAGTACATCATTTACAAACTTATTGCCAAAGTGCTCCCAGTTTGTTTTAGGGAATGCAACATGGTGCGCATTAAAGTTGCCGGTAGCACCACCAAACTTAGCTGCAAAAGGAATATGACTCAGTAGTTTTATTTGTCCTTCTATGCGCTCTACAAATACCATCCACTCTTTACCCATTGTAGTAGGCGATGCCGGCTGGCCATGTGTGCGTGCCAACATACTTACTGTTTTGAATTCTTTACTCATTTTGCGTAGTTGCAATACTAAGTTTTGCAGCATTGGCAAGTACTGCTCCTCTAGGGCTTCTTTCCACAGTAGGGGAGTAGCAGTATTATTTATGTCTTGAGATGTAAGTCCAAAGTGAATCCATTCAATTACTTTTTCACCTCCCAAGGCACTGATTTTTTCTTTTAGAAAATATTCAACTGCCTTTACATCATGGTTAGTAGTACGCTCTATTTGCTTGATTTGTGCAGCATCTGCTTCCGAAAATTCTTCATAAATCGCGCGTACTTTAGCCGGTTTTACCTTTGCAGGAAGTTGAAATATTTTTTGTTCGGCAAGCAAAAGGAAGTATTCTACTTCTATTCTAACACGATATTTAATAAGTCCGAATTCAGAAAAATAGGCTGCTAATGGAGCCATTTGAGAACGGTATCTGCCATCTATTGGGCTGATGGCGGTGAGCGCATTAAGATCCATAATACAAAGATAGATTACAAAAAGAATTTAATTAGGTGAAATAGCACTTATTACATAAACAAAAATGCCTATCAGTTTCGATAGGCATTTTTTCTTAAATATTAGCATCAATGTCTTGCAGTTTAAAAGTGGCTTTAGTTCTTATGCCTCTTTCTGTTTGCTGTAGTGAGCAACATTCATTTACCGGGTCGTGCTCAAAGAATAGTATCCAATTGTTAGCTACAGCTTCATTAAGTAGTCTTGTTTTTTCATTTAGTGAATCTAGCGGGCGCATATCATATGCCATTACCCATGGTAGCGATATATGAGCTGTGCTCGGTAGTAAGTCTGCACAAAAAAGTAAGGTAGTACCATTATAGTTTATTTGTGGTAGCATCATATAGTCGGTATGCCCTTGACAAAACCTTACTCTAATATCTTCTATCCACTCATCGCCATCACTTAAATCTAAAAAGCGAAGTTGCCCGCTTTCTTGAATTGGCAGAATATTTTCTTTTAAGAAAGAAGCTTTTTCTCTGGCATTAGGTGCTATTGCACTTTGCCAATGTTTTTTATGGCTCCAGTAGGTGGCATTTTTAAAAGCAGGTACTAGCTTGTCTCCTTCTCTTACTATTGCGCCACCACAATGGTCAAAGTGTAGGTGTGTTAGAAACACATCTGTTATATCATCGGTAGAAAATCCATATTTAGCTAGGTTAGTAGCTATGCTATCTTCTCCGTGAGGGTAGTAGTGACTGAAAAACTTTTCATCTTGTTTGGTACCCATTCCGGTATCAATCAATATTTTATGATTACCATGCTCTATCAGAAGGCAACGCATAGCCCACGTGCACATATTGTTTTCATCAGCCGGATTGGCTTTATTCCACATGCTTTTAGGTACCACTCCAAACATAGCACCACCATCTAGTTTAAAATATCCTGCGTTTATTGAATATATCTTCATGTTACTAACAAAGTTAAATGTTTAGCTGCTTAGGCACAATGTTAAATTGCTAATGTGGTATGGCTTGTTGTTTTTTCTGTATAAGTAGCGCTTTGTAAAGTATAGCTCCACCAAGCACAAAAAATACAATTAGTGCCAATATAGCCGTTCGCATATTTAAAATAGTATCTATCATTCCAAAGGATAGCATACCTATTACTATAGCCAGTTTTTCGGTTACGTCATAAAAGCTAAAAAACGAAGCCGTATCATGCGTATCAGGCATAAGTTTAGAATATGTTGATCTGCTTAGCGACTGTATGCCACCCATTACCAATCCTACTACTGTAGCCACTATATAAAATCCGTTGGCAGTAGTAATATAGTAAGAGCCTATGCAAACACCTATCCATATAAGCACTACAAGTAGTAGTACCCTAAGATTGCCCATTACTTCGCTAAGCTTCGCCATTATGTAGGCCCCCGCTATAGCTACTATTTGTATAATGAGAATTGTGGTTATAAGTTGTCCGGTTTCTAGTTTTAGTTCTTTACTTCCAAATAAAGTAGCTGCAAGCATTACTGTCTGTACCCCCATGCTGTAAAAAAAGAATGCACCCAAATAGGTTTTTAAGACAGGCATAGCTTTTAATTGTTTCCATACTTTCTGTAGCTCTTTGAAGCCGTTGAATAATAGGTTGTGAGAAGTGTCGCTACCTGCGGCAGTGCCTTTGGGAAGTTTGTAAAAGCTAAACTGAGCAAAGCCAAACCACCAAATAGCTACCAACAAGAAAGATAATCGTGGTGCAAATGACTCATCTTTTATGCCAAACCATTCAGGCTTCATTACAAAAACAAAACAAATAACTTGTAGCAGCACACTGCCTATATATCCGTAGGAAAATCCCTGAGCACTCAGTTTATCCCTATCTTGCTCAGGTGCTATTTCTGGTAGGTAGGCATTGTAAAATACCAAGCTGCCACAGTACCCCAATGCTGCAAGTGCAGCGCATATAACGCCCAGCTCTATATTGTTTCTGTTGAAGAAAAATAAACCGGCACAAGAAAACGCGCCTAGTGTGCAGAACAATTTCATAAATAGCTTTTTATTGCCTTTATAGTCTGCTATTGATGATAAGATGGGCGATAGTAAAGCAATAATTAAATAAGATGCAGCTATTGAAAAGTCGAATAGGCTTGAGTTTTTCACAGAAATGCCAAAGAAAGATACCACGTCAGACAATAGCTTACCGTCTTTATCTTTTACTGAAGTAACGGCCTCATAGTAGACAGGAAAGATAGTGGAGGTTATAACTAAGTTGTAAGCGGAGTTTGCCCAATCATACATAGCCCAAGCCCTGTATACTGATTTGTTAGGCGTTATTGCGCTGCTAGTAATGGTAGTAGAATGCATAGTACTAAAGTACTTGATTTTAATATATGTTAATGAGTGTAGTATATGGAACTAATTATAAAATAATACGGCAGACATTCAGTAAATATCTGCCGTATTTAATATTGTTGCTTTACTACTTAAGAAATATGTTTCCTTATTTTTATAATAACCATTTTTGATGTGGGTGTATTACTTTTTTCTGCTGTACTGTTTATAGGTACCAGTACATTGGTTTCAGGGAAGTAGGTGGCAGTGCACTGTTCAGGAATGCTGAATGGTATGATTATAAATTTTTTAGCAACACGTTCTATGCCGTCAAAGTAATTATATAAATCCACCACATCGCCACCTTTGAAGCCTAAGCGTTGTATGTCTTTTTCATTCATGAAAATAACTCTACGCTCATTATACACCCCACGATATCTATCATTCAGTCCGTATATGGTGGTGTTAAACTGGTCATGACTACGTAGCGTTTGCATCATCAGTTCATCTTCCTCAAGACGTGTATATATTACATCTGCTACATTAAAGTTAGCCTTACCTGTGGTAGTTGTAAAATTACCTTCTCTAGGTCCGTTCGGAAGATAAAAGCCCCCTAATACTCTAGCTCTTTGATTATAGTTTTCAAAACCCGGAATAGTAAGTTCTATGTCATTCCTAATGTAGTCATAGTGCTGAAGGTATAAGTCCCAGTTAACCTTACTTTTATTACCTAAAGTTGCTTTTGCCAAATGGCATACTATTGCAGGTTCGCCAAGTAGTTGGTCTGAAATAGGCTTTAGCTTCCCTTTAGACATTTGTACCACTCCCATAGAGTTTTCACAGGTAATGAATTGGGCTTCGCCATTCATTACATCTAGGTCGCTATGTCCATAGCATGGTAAAATCATGGCTTCTCTACCATGCACCAGGTGGCTGCGATTTAGCTTAGTGGATACATGTACGGTTAGTTCACATCTACGTAGCGCTTCTGCGGTATACTCCGTATCAGGTGTGGCCGATAAGAAGTTGCCCCCCATGGCAAAAAATACTTTTGCCTTACCCTCGTGCATAGCGTGTATAGCTTCTACTACATCATATCCGTGGTGTTGCGGAGGTTTAAAACCGTAAACACGTTCTATGTTATCTAAAAACTTCTGAGGTGCTTTTTCGTTTATACCCATGGTACGGTCGCCTTGTACATAGCTATGTCCTCTTACCGGACAAGTACCTGCTCCTGGCATACCTATACTACCTTTAAGTAATAATAT
>CAYWUY010000056.1:0-19560 GCA_964461535.1 uncultured Flavipsychrobacter sp. | reverse complement strand
AGGTAGTATCATCTACTCCCGCATAGGCCACCGCATCTAGCGGCAGTACGCTCACGTCGTCGATGAGGTAGTAGGACATGATAGCACTAGTAAAAATATCTGTCAAGGAATATACTACTCGCATAGTATCGGTATGGGCTCCATCTTGAAAATTACCAATGGTTATAAAACGCTCATTACCACTGGCTACAAATGTGCCACTAACCTTGCGCCATATATTGGGCGAATTAATAATAGTATCGCTATACACCTGTGGATGGCAGTGCGTTTGTGCCCAGCCACACTCTGAGGTAGTATCTATACTACCATCGTCTAGATAAGCCCCCATATTATTGCTTGCGGTATTAGAGCGTTCCGTAATTACCGTATAATAAGTAACACAGTATTCCCTACCCCCCTCTAGGGTATCCCACAACCTTCCTTGTAAATAATCTCTATAAATTCCACCTGGTACAGAATCTGATAAATCACCATACATCATCATTAAATTTGCCATACCATCTTTAGATCTTGGATATTGATGATACCATGCACTATTAGGAACACCCATTTGGTAACTCAATGTGGCGCACTTATGGCAGGCTTCTGCTGAACAATTAGTACCAAATGAATCTGCAAAATCTATATCATAATGAATAGAACTATCTATAGCTGACCAATACTTGGCCTTACATAATTGATTAATAAATAAATTACAATCTTTTATTTCCTCAAAACCTCCGTTACGTACATAATTGATAAAGGGTTGGGCGTGGCTAGCTGCAGATAGTAGAAGTAGTAGAAGGGGTAACAGTTTTTTCATGGTAATAGTATGAAGTTGGAACAAATGTATAATAAAACAATAAAAATATCAACAGTATATATAAACATTAAAGTAGCCTATAACTGTATAAACATATATTAGGTATGCGGCATCGGGAAGTACAATAAATTCTAGTAGTTTTGTCTTGTAAATAAGATAGAGAAATGAATTTATCAGAACTCTACGAACGGGCTTCCCGATTCGAGTTTTTAAGTGCTGAAGAGGGTATGTTTTTGTTCCACAATGCTCCTCTTACCGAATTGATGTTTGTAGCTAACGAGCTGCGTAAAAAGCAGGTTCCGCACGGCAAAGTTACCTGGATTATAGACCGCAACATGAATACTACCAATGTATGTGTTGCCAACTGCAAATTCTGTAATTTTTATAGAATTCCGGGTCACCCTGAATCCTATATTACTGATATAGCCACTTATAAGGAAAAGATTGAGGAGACATTCCGCTATGGCGGGGAGCAACTGTTGCTACAAGGTGGCCACCACCCTGAGCTGGGGTTGGCCTATTATGTAGACCTATTTAAAACACTTAAAGATATGTATCCTAACCTAAAGCTACATGCTTTAGGTCCGCCTGAAATAGCACATATTACTAAGCTAGAAAAGAGTACTCACCACGAGGTATTAAAAGCATTGATAGCGGCTGGTATGGATAGCCTACCGGGTGCCGGTGCCGAAATACTGGACGATAGAGTGCGCCGCCTGATAAGTAATGGTAAATGTGGTGCGCAAGAGTGGCTAGATGTAATGCATGAGGCTCATAAACTGAACCTTACGACCAGTGCAACTATGATGTTTGGCCACGTAGAAACTATACAAGAGCGTTTTGAACACTTAGTGAAACTTCGTGAGGTACAGGCTAAAAAGCCGGAACATGCTAAAGGTTTTATTGCATTTATACCTTGGACGTTCCAAGATGTAGATACATTATTACAGCGCATAAGAGGCACTAAAAACAGTACAACTCCTGAGGAGTACATCCGTATGATAGCGCTTAGCCGTATTATGCTACCAAATGTAAAAAACATTCAGGCTTCTTGGCTAACCGTGGGAAAACAAGTGGCACAAACTTGCTTGCATGCGGGTGCTAACGATTTTGGCTCTATAATGATTGAAGAAAATGTAGTAAGTGCAGCTGGTGCTCCGCACCGTTTTACTTCTAGAAGCATTCAAGATGCCATTCGCGAAGCAGGGTTTGAGCCACAATTGCGTAATCAGCAGTATGAATTCAGGGCTATGCCTGAAGTGCTGGAAGAACAAGTAATAACATACTAAAGTATAGTAACGATAAATGGGAGGCAATGCCTCCCATTTGTCGTTATACAAGTATATTTTCTCAGAACTAACTGATTCTATCAGACACCCATTTTTTTAGTGTACCTGCGTCTTGCTTAGTCATCAGCTCTTCCATATTTACATCTTTTTTCTTAGGCGGATGCTTTTTATACACCTTTAGCATTTTTTCAAGTCCGGCAGTTGTTGCCTCCACTCTATTTAACTTTTCACCTTTATGCTCTAACTCATAGGCAACCCAACCAGCCATATAATAAATTCTATAATCAGGGCTATCGCCTATAAAAGCATTAATGCGCACATCTTGAGTAAAATGTATGTAATCGCAACCGGTAACCCATTCTGTAAAGAATCTGCTAGCACGTTTTAGTTCAGCACCATCTATTGCAGGGTCGGTAGTTTCTAACCAACTAATGCATTTTTTTATCTGCTTTTCATACTTTTTATAACTATCCTTATTATCAAAAGAATAGTCGCTAGGTACTGTAAAGTGCTGTGCAGATGCAGATAGCACTGAGGAAATAAGTAGCATTAAGACTACGGTAAACTTGTTAAAGAGGCGCATAATTGTAAAGTATTAGTAAGTTATTATGCTGTAAAATACAGTATTTTATTAAAAAAGAAAAGGTCACATTGCTGTGACCTTTCAATATTTTTAGTGAGCTTCTTCACCCGGACGAAGTGGAACTGTCTGAGGAGTGAAGTCATTACCATTACCATCATCTTTGTAATCATAAGGCCAACGATATACTTCAGGAATATCGCCTTCCCAGTTACCATGACCAGGCTTGATAGGTGTTGTCCACTCTAAGGAGTTAGCACCCCAAGGATTTGGATTAGTAACTTTTTTACCGCGGAAAATGCTAGCAAAGAAGTTAACTACGAACACCAACTGAGCAAAGAATACTACTATTACTACAACACTTATGAATGCATTGATTTCACCAAATTGCTTGAATGATTCCCATGCTGAATAATCATAATAACGACGAGGCATACCAGCCATACCTTCATAGTGCATAGGCCAGAATATTAAATAGGCACCTATGAACGTAATGAAGAAGTGGATATAACCTAGTGTATTATTCATGAAACGACCGAACATTTTAGGGAACCAGTGGTAGATACCGGCGAACATACCAAAGAATGCTGATACACCCATTACAATGTGGAAGTGAGCAATTACAAAATAAGTATCGTGTAAGTGGATATCTAGGGCACTATTACCAAGGAATAAACCTGTAAGACCACCAGATATGAATAATGATACGAAACCAATTGCAAACATCATAGGTACATTGAAACGGATATTACCTCTCCACAATGTAGTTAACCAGTTAAACACTTTTACCGCAGAAGGTACAGCTATTAATAGCGTTAACAATACAAATATAGAACCTAAGAAAGGACTCATACCAGATACAAACATGTGGTGCGCCCAAACTAAGAATGCTAACAAAGTGATACCTACCATTGATATAATCATAGCGAAATAACCGAAGATAGGCTTACGACTATGCGTAGATAATACTTCAGAAGCCATACCCATACCAGGTAACATGATGATATATACCTCTGGGTGACCCAAGAACCAGAATAAGTGCTGATAAAGGATAGCAGAACCACCAATGTGAGGTAATGCTTTACCACCAATAAATATTTCTGATAAGTAGAAACTAGTACCAAGGTTGCGGTCGAAAATTAATAGAACGAAACCAGAAACTAGAACAGGGAAAGATAGAACACCTAAAACCGCTGTAAAGAATAACGCCCATATAGTTAGCGGCATACGAGTCATTGTCATACCCTTAGTACGCATATTTAATATAGTAGCTATATAGTTCAAGCTTCCTAATAGAGAAGAAACAACGAACAATACCATACTAATTAGCCATAAGTCCATACCTATACCAGAACCTAATGAAGCCTCTTTAAGTGCGCTAAGAGGAGGATAGGTTGTCCAACCACCAGATGCAGGACCCGTTTCTACAAACAGAGAAACAAACATCACAATGCTAGACAAAAAGAAGAACCAGTAAGACAACATGTTCATGAATGGAGAAGCCATATCTCTAGCACCTACCTGTAAAGGAATAAGGAAGTTAGAGAATGTACCACTTAGACCAGCTGTCAATACAAAAAACACAAGTATTGTACCGTGCATTGTTACCAATGCATAATAAAACTCAGGAGATAGTTTACCACCTTTAGCCCACTCACCTAAGAATTTCTCCATAATAGGGAAAGTAGATTCAGGGAAACCAAGTTGTAAGCGGAAGAAAACCGACATAAGAGCACCGATGATAGCCCAAATGATACCCGTTATAAGGAACTGCTTGGAGATTATCTTGTGATCTTGACTAAATACATACTTCCAAATGAAGTGCTGCTCATGATGTTCATGATGTCCGTGATCATGCGAGGCATGTCCGGCAGCACTTGCTACTTTTGCTTCTTCGATTGAAATTGCTCCGTTATTCATTGTTGCACTTAATTATTTATAATTTACCAGCAATATAGCCGATTAATTCATAGCCATTTTTTTAGTTGTGTCTGCTTTAGGTGCAGTGCCTTCAGCAGCAGGTGCTTCAGGTGCAGCTTCCGGGTTAGCAGTAGCATAGTAAGACTTCTGACCAGCTAACCATTTGTCGTACTCTTCCTGAGTTTCAACTATCACAGTACCACGCATTGAGTAGTGACCTTTACCACACATTTGGTCGCAAGAAATTTCGTAAACAAAATCTTTGTTACCTGTAATTTTCTTCATCTCTTCAGATGTAATGGTAGGCTTAAACCACAAAGTAGTAGTGATACCAGGAACAGCATCCATTTTCATACGGAAGTGTGGTAAACCTACGTCATGTATAACATCACGAGAACCGATTAATAGTTTTACAGGTTTACCTACAACAAGATGTAGTTCACCAGACTGAGAGATAACGTCATCAGCATTATGAGGATCAGACCAATCCATACCTAATACGTTATTTGCATCATTAATCTTACGGAAATCTCTTTTACCTAGTTCTTTATCCTTACCAGGATAGCGAACAATCCAGTTAAATTGTTTACCTATTACTTCTACAACAGTAGCATCAGCTGGCGCATCAGAAGTAGCTTCAGCCCAGTTTTTCAAACCAATAGCCACTAGTACTGCCATTGCTATTGCAGGCACTGTAGTCCAAAGTATCTCTAGTTTGTTACTGTGAGGAAAATAGAATGATTGTCTGTTTTCAGTAGATTGGTAACGGAAAGCAAACCAAAACAGTAATGCTTGAGTTGCAAAGAATACGATACCGGTAACCACAACTGTAACTTTGAACATCATATCATAATGCTCTCCATTAAGTGTTGCGGCTTTAGGCAACATTTTATCAGAGAAATAATTGTTACATATATATATACCGTAGACACCTACTAAGAACACGGCAACTAACAAATAGCTGATGATTCTACCGGTTTTATATCTAACCGCTTCTTCTCCACGCATTTGTGTAGCATATTCACTTGCTTTACCTATCTGGTATATAATTACAAAAACCAGAAGTACTAAAATTATTGTTATAAATCCCGACATGGTCGTTCAGCTTATTTACTAATTAAAATTTATAAATCTCCTAATTCAATTCAAATTATGCGATGTGCACTGCAGTTTCTTTCAACAAAATATTGTTGTGAGGAACTAGTGATGATTTAGTAAGTGTACGTGCTACGCTGAATATTAATATACCAACAAAGCCCATAAAAATACCTATCTCATACCAGTTGATGTGCCAATGCTCTCCTAATGGACCAGGCATAATCATTTGGAAATAGTCTAACCAGTGACCAAATATGATAACCATTGCCATGAAGGTAACAGTAAAATAGTTACGCTTACTTGGACGAGCCATCAATATTAAGATTGGCATAACGAAGTTGATCAAGAAGTTAGCATAGAATATAACGCTGTAAGGTCCTTGCTGACGCATTTTGAAGTATACAGTTTCCTCCGGAATGTTAGCATACCATATCAACATATATTGAGCAAACCATAGGTATGTCCAGAAGATACTGAATGCAAACATAAACTTACCTAAATCATGCATATGCTCTTTAGTAACTAACTCAAGATTACCTTGGTTTTTAAGATAAACTACCCAAAGCATTATTAATGAGATACCACTAACAAACGCACTAGCGAATGCATACCAGCTAAACAAAGTAGAGAACCAGTGTGCCTGAATACTCATAACCCAGTACCAAGGAATAGTGCTCATTTGAGACAAACCGTAAACAATCAAGAATACACCTGAAAGACGGAATACTTTCCAATATATTTTAGTATCGTTTTTAGGTGCACTTTCCTGAGCAATAGACATAGCGCGGAATTTATGACCGAAGTATGCCCACAGAAGGACAGTAGCTATAGTGAAGCCGGCAAACATTGCAGGATTCAAGAAGGCTTTTTTACCTAACAATACTTTATCATCGCCAGGAGTAACCCAGTGATAAATTGGGTTGTGTCCATGATGGTCTTTGAAAAAGAAAACGATGCAACAAGTAACCACAGTGGCTATAGCACCAAATATCCATACATTGGCACCTATAGCTTCAGGTACTCTACGGTAAGCCACAATCCAGGCACCATGTGCAAGGGTAGTAGCTGCTTGTATGAATATACTAACAGCAGTGATAAATGTAAAGAAAACAGCATCATGCAGTAATACAGTCCAAAAACGAGTTCTGTCAAGATCATTGCCAGAATTCATAAGGAAAGCAAAACCACATATTAGAGTCACTATACCTACACCTATCAGCGCTAGGCTGGTATTCTTTAGGCGGGCAGGTATCTGGAAACGATCATTCATTGTATGCAACTTTAATAAACTTCTTTAATAATGATTAATTACTTTTTAGCTTCAGCAGGCTTAGTTTCAGCTTGTGCAGTAGCTTTTGCAGCAGCACTATCAACTGTTTTTTCAACTGTAGTACCTAATGTGAAAGCATCGCCACCATTTTGTGATTGTGTTTTCTTTATATAAGCTAACACCATCCAACGTTGCTTAGGATCTAGCTGACTAGCATAAGCACCCATGGCATTTTTACCATACTTAATAGCAGCATACATAGTACCAACAGGCATATGCAAGTATTTAGCGTCTTTAAGATTGGCAGGCATAGCAGCAAATTTACCACTAGCATACAATGGACCATTACCATCTAATGCAGTACCATGACAAATAGCACAATAGATATTGAATAAACGACCACCCTCTTTTATTTCATCATCACTAAAGCGATAAGATGTAGTAAAAGTTTTGTAGGCATTAGTATCTCCCTCTACCAAATGATCAGGCAGAGCGTGATCTCTTGCTATAGTTCCGGAAACGGGCTTACGAGCTGTAAGACCATCTTCGAAGTTAGGATTAGAAGTATAAGTTTCGTATGCCTGTGAATAGGTCATATCGGGCGCATAGATATGGCCAGGCGTACGGCGGATGTTACCTGAGTCGCACGAAGCCAATCCTAGGGTTATCCCAAGGCCTGCTACCACTATGCTTTTAATCTTATTCATATTCAATATCTAAATTCTAAATTCAAAAAATGTAAGGTGCTGTTCTAAATTTATTTGAGATTAAGCATTAAGAGCTTCATACTCTTCTTCTTTATCCCAACGGCCATACCACCAACCTTCTTCTGCATGTTGTACAGATGTTTCTTTAGCACCTGTAGATTTTAAGAAAGCTATTGCATCTGCTTCAGAAGTATGTTCATTTAACTCTAGAGCAATAACAAACAAATCATCACTTTGACGTGGGTGGAAAACGTGCTTCTTAACACCTGGCATTACTTGATTTAAATAGCACCAAGTAAGCACCATACCTACAGCAGCAAATAATACTGTAAGCTCGAATGCGATAGGAACCCAAGCCGGTAGTGCAAAGTGAGGCTTACCACCGTAGTTTATCGGCCAATCTGAGGTATATATCCAAGAGATAAAACCTACTGCAGTAGAAGTACCGCAAAGACCATAGATGAAACCTGCGATGTGTAAATCTGTTTCCTTTAGTCCCATAGCTACATCAAGACCGTGAACAGGAAACGGAGTATATATATCATGAAGTTTGTAACCGCTGTGACGAACTTTACTTACCGCAGGAAATAATACATCCTCATCATCGTAAGCCGCTACCGCAAATTTTTTTATAGCCATTTTTATTTGTATTAATCTTAAGAAGTATTCTTCTATCGAAGTATCTACTATAAATTACTAATTACTGTTTTGTTTAAACATCTATTAATGGTGATGAGCCACAGCTTCGTGATGATGCTCTTCATCATGATGACTGTTAACATCATGGATGAACTGTTCTTCAGTTTGAGCCTCATACTTCTGCATTTCTCTTTTATAATTGTCGCCAGAAGTTTTAAGTACAAACTTAATTTCAGATACGGCAATTACAGGGAAATACTTAGCAAATAAGAAATAACATGTAAAGAACAAACCGAAAGTACCAAGATAGAAACCAACCTCAGGCCATGTAGGACTGTAGTAAGACCAGCTACCAGGAATCCAATCGCGGTAAGTAGAGGTAACAATGATTACAAAACGCTCGAACCACATACCTATATTCACCACTATAGACATAACGAAAGTGAATGGAATGTTACGACGTAATTTTTTAATCCAGAATAACTGAGGAGAAACCACGTTACAAGTCATCATTGCCCAATAGCTCCACCAGTATGGACCAAGAATACGCCATTTAAATGCTTCTTGCTCGCCCCATGCTTGGCTATACCATGCCATAAACAACTCAGTTAAATAAGCGATACCTACTATAGAACCTGTAAGTACAATAATTTTATTCATTGCCTCTAAGTGACCTATAGTGATATACTCTTCAAGATGTAATATTTTACGAGTAATAACCAAAAGGGTGTTCACCATTGCGAAGCCAGAGAATACCGCACCAGCAACGAAATAAGGAGGGAAGATAGTAGTATGCCATCCAGGAATAACTGAAGTAGCAAAGTCAAAAGATACGATTGTGTGTACAGAAAGTACTAGAGGAGTAGAAAGACCTGCAAGTACTAGAGCTAAAGCTTCTTGACGTTGCCAGTTTTTAGCAGTACCAGTCCAGCCAAATGAAGCTAAACCATACATCATCTTGCGGAACTTAGTAGTAGCTCTATCACGAACTAATGCAAAGTCAGGTATTAAACCAGAGTACCAGAATAATAATGATACTGTGAAATAAGTAGAAATCGCAAATACGTCCCAAAGTAGCGGAGAATCAAAGTTAGGCCAAAGTGGACCACGTGTGTTAGGTAAAGGTAGTACGAAGAAACCATCCCATACACGCCCCATGTGCCATATTGGGAACTGGCCAGCACACATTACCGCAAATATTGTCATGGCTTCAGCTGCACGGTTTACACCAGTACGCCATCCTTGTCTAAATAGTAACAAGATAGCAGAGATTAGGGTACCAGCGTGACCAATACCTACCCACCATACGAAGTTGGTAATATCCCAACCCCAACCGATGGTACGGTTTACACCCCATGTACCTAAACCCCAATATACTGCCCAAGCTACCGAGAAGATACCATAACCCAGTAGTATTAAGGAGAAGAAGAAACCGACATACCACATGCGGCCCGGTTTGCGCTCAATAGGGGCAATGATGTCCTCAGAAACCTGATGGTAGTCTTTGTTTCCATCTACAAGCGGCTCTCTTACAAACGATTCGTACTTAATATGCATAGCACGTAATTAGTATTTTAAACTCTTTGAGACTTTTAATCTCTATTTTCTACTTGTTAATTAACTCTATTCTTTAAGGAAACATCCTCCACTACTCCACTGCACTAATATCTACTAAAGATGCTCTTTGTAAATACCATTTTTATTTTCATCAAGAGCTACTATCTCTTCTACGTTTCTAATTTTAGCAAGATAGTTTACGTTTGGTAATGTATGGATGTGCTCCAATACATAGAACAAACGCTCTTGTTGTTCTTGAGAACGAAGTTTGAAAATATTACTTTCTTTATCGTTTACATTACCAAAGCTAATAGCGTCGGTAGGACAAGCTTGTTGACATGCTGTGCGAGCTGCGCCATCTTTTAACGGATGACCTGCTTTTTTAGCAGACAATTTAGCTTCTTGTAAACGTTGAACGCAGAATGTACATTTTTCCATTACACCACGGCTACGTACTGTAACGTCTGGGTTCAATACCATGCGAGTTAATGAATCGTTCATATCATCGCGACGGTAATCTTCGAACTGGTTATCAGCAAACGCATCACCACCGTTCCAATCCATCCAGTTGAAGTGACGTACTTTATAAGGACAGTTGTTAGCACAATATTTAGTACCTATACAACGGTTATAAGCCATTTGGTTTAAGCCTTCAGAGCTGTGGTTGGTAGCAGATACCGGACAAACGTTTTCGCACGGTGCATTGTCGCAATGCTGACAAAGCATAGGCTGGAATACAGTTTGTATAGAATCTGCATCTTCAGGCATACCGCTAAAGTAACGATCGATACGAATCCAGTGCATTTCATGAGATTTCATTACGTGCTCTTTACCCACAACAGATACGTTATTCTCAGCTTGGCAACCTACTACGCAGGCACCGCAACCGATACAACTATTCAAATCTATAGAAAGACCCCACTTAACACCATTATATTCATATTCAGGATATAATGTACCGTTTTTGCGGAATTCTTCACCTTTTTTATAATCAAAAGCAAGCTCTTCTTTGCTTTGTTTACCTTCTTCTTCAAATGGTAAATGAGCATACTCACCCACTTCGGCATTACGCTCTTTCATTAGCACTTGAGGGTCTTTTGTAAACTCTTCAAGTGTATACTCATGCAATACCGGACGAGCCTCGTAGTTATAGTGCGTTTGAGTTTGAGCTATATCATACTTAGCAGTAGACTTAGTAACAGTTACTGAAGTAAAGTTTTCAAAGTTTTGTCCGTTCCAGCTAACAAATGGGAAAGCATTTCTTCCACCTTCACCGGTTGTTGGGTTGCTAGCAGCAGCACGGCCAACACTAGCAGCACGGCCATAACCCACTGCAATAGCTACAACGTTATCAGGTATACCAGGAATTACCATTATTGGTAAATCTACACTGTAACCGTTTGCAGCCTTAATTGTAGCTACTTGTTTTTTAGTTACAACCTCAGTTATACTTGTTAATTCTGCACCTAATTCTTTACCTTTCTTAGGAGATACGCATACGTAGTTATCCCAAGTTACTTTAGATATAGGATCTGGCATTTCTTGTAACCAAGGGTTGTTACTCCAAACACCACCATGACCAATACCTACTTTCTGATAAACAAGCACTTCCATGCCGTTATCAGACTTCTTACCTTGAATTTTAGCAATAGCATCAGCTACATTACCGCTGAATGACGCACCACCAATAGCCATATCACCCGCAGGCTCAACAACACCATTCTGTAATGCTCTATCAAAATTCTCAGTACCACCTAACTTACCCATCCAATATTGCTTCCACATATCACCATAGGTAGTAGTAGCACCAGCCCATGTTAATAAAGAATCTTGGAATGCGCGTGTTTTGAATAAAGGAGAGATACCAGGTTGTTGTAAGCTATAATAGCCAGGTTTTGGCTCAGCGTCACCCCAACTTTCTAAGAAATGATTATCAGGAACTAAGAATTTACATTTTTGTGCAGTTTCATCTATACGATCAGCGAAAGATACTGTTAAAGCTACTTTAGATAGCGCATCAGCAAATTTCTTATTATCGTAATAATCGTAAACAGGGTTAGCACCGTAGAACAAAACAGAACCTACCTGACCTGAGGCCATAGCGTCTACCATTGCTACTACTTCACTATCTAAACCTTGTTTGTAATTACTTGTTACAGCCCAGTTTACAGTAGTACCATTAGCACCAATCTTATCATTGATAGCATTGATTACTACTTGTGTGTTCACATCATTAGAACCACATACTACTAAACCGTTACCTTTTTTCAAGTCTGCAGCAGCTTTAGCTACCATTTCAGTCAACTTCTTGCTTGGCAACTGAACTTTAGCACCACCAGTAATCTCGTTATAAAGAGCTACAGCTACTAAAGACAACTCAGAAGGACGACAAGTAACCCTATGATCAGCATTTGCACCGCTAATAGAGTGACCAGACTCAACTTGATAATGCTTAGATAATTTTAAGTTTTTAGCACTTAGCTTACGACCTTTTGAATATCCTTTTGAAAACTCAATTGGAGACAACCAAGTACCAAGAAAATCTGCACCTAAGCTTACAATTGTTTGTGCTTTTTCAAAGTGATAAGTAGGCAATGTACGCTTGCCGTAAGACACTTCATTAGCCTGTAACATACCCGAGTAAGAAACCGCATCGTAAGTTACATGCTTAATATTTGGATATTTAGCCAAAAATTGACTAATAACTTCTTTTGTAGTTGGGCTAAGAATAGTGTTGGTAACCAAATAACCCGGTTTACCAGCAAGACCTTCCTTAACCATTTTATCTATTGCCTCGAAAGTGCTCTCCTGACAAGAAAATTTACCACCCTCATTCTTTACAGAACCAGGGAAACGTAAACGAGCTGTATCATAAAGACTCAAAACTGACGCCTGAACCCTAGCAGAAGTACCGCCCTTAGTTACAGAAGACAACTCATTACCTTCTATTTTTATAGGACGACCATCGCGCGTTTTAACAACAATAGCGCAATAATCACCACCATCGTTAAACGTTGAAGCGTAGTAATTAGGTACACCTGGCACGATATCTTCCGGCTTAATAGCATACGGTATAGCTTTACGTACAGGCATTTCGCAACTAGCCACTAATGTAGCAGCAACAGTGCTAAAACCTAAGAACTTCAAAAAGTCGCGGCGAGGTGTGGTAGCGCCAAGAACGCTATCATTCAAATCGAATGGCAGTTCCTCTCTAAACTCATTTTCAGCAACTTGCTGATGAGCAGTAGGATTGTTCAACTCTTCCAGACCCTTCCAATATTGTTTTTGAGACATATACTTTATTCAAAAATTCAAAAAAGTCAAAATTATTTTTCTAATGTTCGCTTTATTCAGCCTAAAGCAAGGCTTCTATATTAGTAGTGACAACGTTGACACTCAGTACCACCTATATCGTTAACAGTAACTTTAGTACGAGTACCGTTTTTAATTTCTTCACGATATTTAGAGAATATACTGTAATAGTCGTTATCGAATTTAACTTCAGTTTGACGGTGACAGTTAATACACCAGCCCATAGATAATGGAGCGAATTGGTAAACTTCATCCATTTCTTGGATATCACCGTGACAACGCTGACATTGAACTTTACCTACAGCAACGTGCTGTGCGTGGTTGAAGTAAACGTGATCAGGTAAGTTGTGTATTTTAACCCACTGAATTGGTTTAGCAGCTACATTACCGTTTTTATCTAGTTTGTAAGCTTTTTTAACAGGATCCCAACCAGCATACTCATATAATTTTTGAATTTCAGCAGTACCATCTATTTTCTTACCCTCAGCAGTTACTAATGGATGATCTTTAGCACCAGTATACTCGTTGATAGACTTGTGACAGTTCATACACACGTTAGTAGACGGTATCATAGAGTGCTTACTCTTTTCAGCACTAGAGTGACAGTACAAACAGTTAATTTGGTTAATACCTGCGTGCACTTTGTGAGAATAGAATATTGGTTGTAACGGTTGATAGTTTTGTTGACGACCTTCATTAATTCCACCATTTACTACCCAATATCCTGCAAGAATGAACACGGTAATTGCAGTCATAGCAATAACCACTTTATTTCTGTAAAGAGGAATTTCTTTTTCATTAGGAATTCCTGTTTTTTCATTAGCAGTACGACGTAATGCTTGGTTAGCTTTCCAAAGAATAGCAACTAGTACCAATAAAGACAATGTGATGATTGTATACAACCAACTATTGTCTTGTGCAGTGGCACCCTCACTACCACCAGTAGTAGGAGCGACTGCAGCAGGAGCTTTGTAATCGTCTGCATATTTTAAAATAGCATCTATATCCTCATTCGAAAGCTGAGGGAACGCAGTCATTTGCGTTTTATTAAACTTGTTATAGATAGCTACAGCGTCTTTATCCCCTGCATTAATTAATGCAGCAGAATTACGCACCCATTTGTAGCCCCATTCCTTACTTGGGAAAGTGGCAGAAATACCCTTTAAAGCAGGTCCCGTAGCGTCTTTCAACGGATTATGACAAGATGCACAGTTGGCTTTAAACAGCGCTGCACCATCTGGAGCTGCCATTACAGAACTAGAATTACCTAACAAAAGCAATGATAAAATCAATGCGAACGCACTCCTGGAGTATATACGAAACAGTTTCATTATTGATTCTGACACGAGAATAAATTTGAAAATTAACTTTACTTTATATGAAAGTGATGGCAAAACTACAACAGAATAACGAAACATAAAAGACATTTAATAAAAAATGTTTTTCAGTATTGACGCGGGTTTCAGGGTGTTTTTCAGGATATTTTTTTTCTTAATGTCATTTTTTTGTCATCCACATGGCGCCAAAAAATGACAGTTTAATAACCCAAAGCGCTACTTTTTTCCCGAATGTGTAAACCGCTTTTATATTTCGTTCTCATGAAAGTAGTAGGGCCAAAACTTTAGTTTGAATGCTGTGAAGGATATTATTGCTGTATAACGATAGTGTTAGACAAAATTAGAGCGTATTTGCTTCCTGACAAAAGAAAATACGCTCTAAAATCATTTTGTTGAGCATCCTCAGCAAAACATTGATTTAATAAATATTGTTATTCAGCACATGGCAATATAACTGTAAACGTACTACCCTTACCCGGGGCACTTTCTACTTTTATTTTGCCGTCGTGGGCTTCTACTATAGCCTTCACATAGCTTAAACCAAGCCCAAAGCCTTTTACATTGTGCAGATTTCCCGTATGGGCTCTATAGAAACGTTCAAATATGCGCGATTGCGTTTCTTTGTCCATACCTATACCATTGTCTTTTATTTTTATTGCAAACATGCTGCTGCCTATATTCAAAGTTTCTAGCTCTATATATGGCGCATTGCTAGAGTACTTCATAGCATTATCCAATAGGTTGAAGATAATGTTTGAAAAATGCACCTCGTCAGCCTCTAGCAAATCTATAGTGGCGTTTAGTCGCAGTTGTAGCTTACCATGCTTTTCTTGTATTTGTAACGACAAGTTATCTGCCACTTTATTTATTAGCTGATGCGCATTTAAACGCTGAAGGTTCAGCTTTAACTCTTCTTTCTCTAAACGGGCAGCTTGTAGTATCTTCTCTACCTGTTTATTCATGCGCTTATTTTCTTCTTTTATCATACTGCTGTAGATTTTTATTTTTTCTACATCATGTATCACTTTCTCATTAGTTAAAGCATCTATAGCCAGCGAAATAGTAGCCAAAGGCGTTTTTAGCTCATGGGTCATATTATTTATAAAATCTGACTTTATTTCGGATAGCTTCTTTTGACTAAATAAAGTTCTCACTGTTAGCGCAAAGGCCAATATGATAATTGTTGTGAATACTATAGAGGCTACTATCATCCAGCCCATTTCCTTTAGTATCAGATTTTTATCTTCTTTAATAGCCAGAAATAGCGTCTCCTTAGAATGATAAGAGTCTGGCGGAGATAGCTGTATAGTATGCTCGCTATTCAGGTCTGTAACCTTAAAGCCCGGGGACTGTAAAATATTATTACCGAAAATATCAGTTACACAAAACTCAAACTTATACTTTACGTTATTCTCCTTCAAGTAACCGTCAATAATCTCACGTATTTCCTCCTGCGAAAAACGACCTTGTACTGTAAAGTGGTTTTTCAAATAATTGAGCTTCGACTCCAGGTTGGGGATATAACCTATGTAAGACTTATACACAAACCTATCCTGAATAGAGGCTCTTGATTTGTTTAAAGTATTCTCTACACCTCGCACAAATTCATCGTGCTTCAGCTTCAGCGCGTTATTTATCCAAGAAGCCTGAATAAATAAAATACCTATCACCGACAGTGAGATTAAAACAACAATTAACGGGAAAATTCTCTTCATCGTAGCACAAAAGTATATCTGTTGTAATATAAGAAAAATAAACGTGGATAAGTTTTAACCACGGTTTAACCTTTATACAAAACACTATAAAAGCCCAAAAAACACTATCATTGTCCCCACAAAGACAACACTACAGGGTTATGAAATGGGCACTATTTGTTACGGCTATATGTTTTACAAGCAAAGTATTTGCTGGCAACTATAACGACACTTTACTGACAACTCCTTTTGAAAAATCGCAAGGCAGAAAATCTGCTACTGTAGGACAAGCTAATAAGCACTACAAGCTGCTAGATAGCCTTTACGAAACGGTAAAAATGGAGAAAATAGGTAAAGCAGATGGCAGCTACCCTATGCACATTGTATATTACGATCCATCTAAAGTTTTTAACCCTTCAGAATGGAAAAAATTGGGCAAGCTAGTAATACTAGTAAACAATGGCATACACGCTGGTGAGCCTGACGGTATAGATGCTAGCATGATGCTCATTAGAGATGCGGCTAACGGCAAAATAAACATACCTGATAATATTGTGCTTGCAGTAATACCGGTATATAATCTGGGTGGTGCTATGAATAGAGGTAAGAATAGCCGAGCTAACCAAAATGGTCCTGAATCTTATGGTTTTAGAGGCAATGCGCAAAACTTAGATTTGAATAGAGACTTTGTAAAATGTGACGCCATGGAAAGCAGAACATTTCAAAAGCTGTTTCACAGTATAGACCCGGACATTTTTATTGACAACCATGTGAGCGATGGTGCCGACTATCAGCATTTAATGACGCTACTACCTACCCAAGAAGACAAACTTGGCGGCAACTGTGCACAGCTAATGACCTCAAGCATTACACCCAAAATATATGAAGCTATGCATAAAAGGGGATACGACTTAGTGCCCTATGTAAACAACTTTGACAACACGCCTGATAAAGGATGGAGAGCCTTTCTAGAGCCAGCACGCTTTGGAAGTGGATATGCTGCACTCTTCCAAACCCTGGCGTATGTGCCTGAAACACATATGCTAAAACCCTTTAAAGACAGAGTGTATGCCACCTACCAACTCATGCAAAGCATGATAAATATAGCTTCTGACAACGCCAATGCTATTCATGAAGCTCGAAGTGCGGATAGAAATAATATTTTAAGTCAAAAAGAGTTTGCTCTAGAATGGACAGTAGACAGCTCGTCTCATGAAAATATATTATTCAAAGGGTACAAATCCGGGTACAAAACTAGTATAGTATCTGGTTTGCCTAGATTATACTACGACAGAACCCAGCCTTATGAAAAGCAAGTACCCTTCTACAATAGGTATAAAGCAAAAAACATAGTAAAAGCCCCCACAGCCTACATAGTTCCTAGAGCGTGGAATGCTGTAATAGCTAATTTAAAGCGAAATGGGCTAAAATTTGAAAGGATAGCTAAAGACACCACTATAACAGTAACTGCATATCACATTGAGCATTTTGACGCTGGTAATAAACCATACGAAAAGCATTTTGTAATTAAAAACATTAAAGTAAGCAGTAGCTCAACCAATGTAAAATTCAAAAAAGGGGATCTTATCTTCTATACTAACCAGACAGGTAAGCGCTATTTGATAGAAACACTAGAACCAACAGCCCCGGATGGCTTTTTAGCATGGAATTTCTTTGACGGTATTCTACAACAAAAAGAATATTTCAGTGACTATGTATTTGAAGACGTAGCGGCAGAGATGCTTGAAAAAAACGCTCAGTTGCGCAAGCTACTGGATAGTGCTCGTAAAGCAGACCCTCAGCTTGCGGCATCTGCACAAGCTCAACTAGAGTTTGTTTACAGACACTCAAAATATATGGAGCCTTCTTACATGCGCTACCCAATTTTCAGGATAGAGTAGTTTACAATACATCAAACCATACTTTTTGCTTGTCATCCCAGTCGCCGTTGTAATTTATTGTCAGCTCTTCTCCTGCATCTATGGGTCTAACTGTTTGTATATGCATGGTTTGGTTATCATAATCCATAAAATATTCGCAATTAGCCTCGTAAGAATGATTATACATAGGTATCCAGCCCAGTGCCATACAGCACATTTTTTGACCATCGGGCTGCCATTCAAAAATATAATCATGCAACAAAGTTTTATCAATATGTATTCTATCAGCACTAGACAAAACAATTACAGGGGCAACTTCTATGACTAAATCCGCGCCCAAAGCCACTTCAGAGAATACTCCCCTACCTCTTCCGTTGCTATTAGCTAGGTACAAATGCTCATTTATCATGCTGTAAAATTGCAAAAACTTATAAAGCTTATAAAATAGTGGTTTTTTTAGTTGCTTTTTATATTTTTACAACCTTAAAGAATATTTTATGAGATTGTTAAAAAGTCTGAAAACTTGCCTTTTATTGGCTCTGATGGTGTTTCCACTTTTCAGCTTTGCACAATATCGCTTCAGAATGACCCCATTCCTTAGATCTATTAAAGATTTAAGAAGATGGGAAATAGGTGGCGGCTATAATCTTAGTCAAGGTAGGTTTGATGGAGTTATTCCTATTTATGGCTTTAATAATAGATTTCTAGGCGATTCTACCATGAAGCGTAATATAGCCAGCAATGGTGGCTTTGGTGCTGTTATAGGCTTTAATGCACCTATAGCACCTACTGGTCACATCAGTAATATTGCACTTGGTTTCCAGATTCAGGGAAATATGAACACTTGGAGCCAACTAAATAATACCTACTTGATAGATGGAACAGTTAAGCTACCTACTAATCAGCTAAATGCTACAACGCTACAAATAGCCGCACCAATATCTATAGATTACAAAATAGGCTGCGATGCCATTCAATCTCAATTGCTAAAAATGGGTATGGGTATTGGTATCGGAATCATGCCTCAAATCTATTTTACAAGTCTTGATAACATAAAAGGTGGTAATCAAGCACAGCAAAGCTTCGGGGCTACTCCATTTGCGAAAGCAGAATTTGTTTTCAGATATAAAGTAGCTATGAAGTTAAGAGCCATGTATACTTTTGGCGATGTGGAATTAATGAATGTTGACAACTACATACCTAACTATACTGATGGTCCATTCAGACTAACCAATACTTCGCAAGCTATCTTCTCATTTGTAATAATGCCTTTCTCTCGCAGATGGTCTGAGACTGGATGGCACAATGACTATGACACTTATAACTGGAACGAAAGATTGAACTAAATAAAACATATTATCAGTAAAAAAACGTTGGCTGTCGTCAACGTTTTTTTTATTGCAGTAATAGTATTTATAAAGCCTATACTATTTGTAATTTTGAACCCAGAAAGAACATCGTATGGATAATAAGTT
>CAYWUY010000055.1:0-19945 GCA_964461535.1 uncultured Flavipsychrobacter sp. | reverse complement strand
GAAATAATTTTAAAACAAAAATTATTTACCTAAACCCAAACAGAATACTAAGTTTGCTTACCATGAAAAGAATTATTACCAATACTTTAATTGCATTACTGGCGTGTAGCAATTGTAATGCTGCGCCTATAGATAAACTGAAAAAAGAGATAAAAAATATACTAGCCAATAAACATGCTACGGTTGGAATAGCTATAGCTGGAACAACTGCAAATGATACTCTAAGCATAAACGGTGATGCTTACTACCCAATGCAGAGTGTATTCAAGTTTCATATAGCATTGGCTGTACTAGATAAAGTTGATAAAGGAGAACTCTCACTACGGCAACCCGTAAGAATAGAAAAGAAAGATTTGATTCCTAATCTGTATAGCACGCTTAGAGATGCTTATCCAAACGGCACAACATTACCTTTAGCCGAGCTCCTTAGATATGCAATAGCTGAAAGTGATAATGTAAGTTGCGATAAACTATTACAAATAATAGGTGGCCCCCATACAGTCAACAACTATTTACATAGCAAAGGATATAAAGGGATAGACATACTATATAACGAAGTAGAACAACAAGCAGTATGGGAACGACAATTTAAAAACAGAATAACACCCTCAGAATCAAACAAAATACTGCAAGATTATTATTTAAATAAGAATCATCTTCTATCAGACTCTAGCCATAGTTTTCTATGGAAAACTATGAAACAAACAGAAACAGGAGCAGATAGATTAAAAGCGGGCTTACCAAAACATGTAGCTCTAGCTCATAAAACGGGCTCATCCGGATCTAACAACAAAGGCGTAACTGAAGCCGTTAATGATATTGGCATTGTATTTCTGCCTAATAAGAAAATATACTATATCAGTGTATATGTTTCCCATTCTACCGAAAATAATACTACTAATGAAGCAATAATTAAAGCCATCTCTAAAGCAACATACAACTACTTTGTGCATCAATAAATATCTATTGATTTTCTTCTTTTCATAAATAACATATGTTATATTAGGTGTGCGATAGTGCATTATAGGACTTTTATAGGTGTACCTTTGCAGAAAGAATAACACATTATATATATGTTAACCATTCCTAAAGAATATAATTAGCATGTATATTTACTGTTGCATTTAAACCGTTGAATTATAGCAAAAAATGAGTAAAGCTGCTAAAGAAGAGCCTAACCTTGAGGCCAATGAAAAGCATAATTATGAGGAAATAAAACTAGAATTATTTAAAAGTAAAGCTCAATTAAGACAATTGATTGACTTAATGCCTGACTATATATTTGGAAGAGATTATGAAGGCAATTTCTTATTTGTAAATGATAAGGCTGCTGCTTATATGGGCTCTACCCCCGATGCATTAATAGGAGTTAACTACAAAAACTTAAATATAAACGTTGAGCTTAAAGAGCAACACTTGGCCGAAGACAGAAAAGTTATAGATACCAATGAACAACTTGAAATTCCTTTAGAAAAATTTATTTTTCCTGATGGGAAAACACACTATGTAAAAACCATAAAAGTACCATTCACTACTAACGACCATCATACAAAAGGCGTGCTTGGCATATCATATGATGTTACTAGATTCATTCAGATAAACAAGCTAAAAGACAAATACATTTCTCAACTTGAAGAACTTACCTTTCACACCTCACATATTGTAAGGCAGCCACTTACTAGTATTATGGGTATTATAAACTTGATTGAAGACGAATCGGTATCTAAAAACGATTTAAGAGATATACTGAAGGATTTTAAAGAACAAGTTATAAAACTAGACAACTTTACCAAACAACTAAACGATAGTATACACGACTTTAAACTGAATATAAGTGCTCCCAGTGAAGACTATCTGCTATAATTAATAAAGCCTGAAGTTTACTTCAGGCTTTATTAATTATATGTAATTTACAGTATTTATTACGGAGCTATGGCGTAAGATGTATTACATTTTTCGCCATCATCTACGCGTATTAAAGTAAGATGGTTTGTCTCTACCATAGGAACCACATATTTGGCTGTAGTGCCTGTTTTAGATTTTTTAAGTGTCAATATTACATTTCCTACTTCATCGGTAGTCATTGAATATGTTCCTTTTTCACGTGGATTATCACGAGAATCGGTATATATTTTTTCATAAGTGCCGTAGTTAATATTATTACCGTTAGTGGCAGTTAATTTTAAAGTAGATGTGTAATGGATATAATGTCCATCGTTGTTTGCACTTACTTTTTCAGGGCATTTCATAGCTACGAAGTACCATGTTTTATCAAGTAAATCAGCTCTGTTAATCGATTGAGCAAATGTGCTTAAAGGCAAACTCAATACAATTGCAAAAAGTAGGTTTCTCAACATATTTTTCATCATTAATTAGTGTTTCTGCTGGGTAAAAGTAATAAAAGCTTATTATTTTCCTATATTCTTCGGCAATATACAGAATAATATTTTAGAAAAATAGCAATAGGCGTTTATAAATGGCTTAGAAAACTATGTAAACTATATTTTTTTACTTAGGATGTATGAAAATTGCTTCAAAAGGTTAATTTTGCGCCATTACAAGATATAGTTATGTCGCACGGTTCAAATCATGGCGCTTCTGCAGATCAAGCGCAATTTAAAATTTCTTTTGGCTCAGCTTTCTGGCTGGTATTAAGCGTGGTTTTACTTTTTGTAGCCAGCTTGAACTTTATACAAGTAATGGGTCATGGACACGAAGAGGGTCATGAAGGACAACATACTGAAATGAAAGCCGGACACGAAGGTGGGCATGAAGCAGCTGCCGAAGAGCACGCTGCAGAGGCACCTAAACACGAAGCTGCAAAAGAAGGTGAAGCTAAAACTGAAGCACCAAAAGCTGAAGCTGAACACCACGAAGCTCACTAATATTTTCATGAATAAAGAACAACTAATAGTTGTAACGGGAGCAGCCGGCTTCATTGCTAGCTATTTAGTAGGCCATCTTAACAGGATGGGCTACACCCGTTTAGTACTTGTAGATGATTTTAGTAGACCGCAAAAAGAAGCTAACTACCAACGCAAGCAATATGAAACTCTAGTTAATAGGGCAGAATTTGCAACTTGGTTAGATATGCATCACAATGAGGTTGGCGCTATCTTTCATCTAGGAGCAAGAACTGACACAACGGAAATGGATTATAGTATTCACGAAGTTTTAAATGTTGAATACTCTAAAAAAGTATGGCAACAGTGTAGTGATTACAGTATTCCTTTAGTATACGCTTCATCCGCAGCAACTTATGGAGGCGGTGAGTATGGCTACTCTGATGCACACGAAATGAGCGAGAAGCTAGTGCCTCTAAATCCGTATGGAGTTTCAAAGAACGAATTTGACAAATGGGCACTTCAGCAGACCTCTGCTCCACCCTTTTGGGCTGGCCTGAAATTTTTTAACGTATATGGCCCCAACGAATATCACAAAGGCAGAATGGCTTCGGTGATATTTCATGCTTATAACCAAATAAAAGATAAAGGCACAGTAAAACTTTTCCGCTCTCACAATCCAAACTATAAAGATGGCGAGCAGATAAGGGACTTTATATACGTAAAAGATGTTGCAAGTATCTGTACCTGGCTAATGGCTAATAAGCCTAAAAGTGGCATTTACAACACCGGAACCGGCAACGCTAGAACTTTCAAAGCTTTAGTTACTGCTATATTTACTACTCTACACTTAGAACCCAACATTGAGTATGTAGATACACCTCTTGACATAAGAGATAAGTACCAATACTTTACAGAAGCCGATATGACTAAATTAATTGAGGCAGGTTATAATTTACCTTTCCACAGCTTAGAGGAAGGCATAAATGATTACGTAAGTAACTTCCTTAGTTCGCACACTTACTTTTAATAGATAAACTCAATACTACAATTGGCTAATGCACTAATGTGTGTTAGCCATTGTCATGTAATATTGTATAGTAAAACAAAAAAATATGCTACTAAAACTTTTAATGATTGTAAGTATGATGTTTACCCCCAATCCTGAACCACAGCCAGAGCCAGCTAACAAAAGTATTTACGACTTTAAAGTAAGCTCACTAGATGGCGGAACAATAGACATGTCGTCGTTTAAAGGAAAAAAAATATTGGTAGTGAATACAGCTAGCCAGTGTGGCTATACCCCACAGTACGAAGGACTTGAGGCATTATATAAAAAGTATAAAGGCAAGCTAGTTATTGTTGGCTTCCCTGCTAACAACTTTGGAGCACAAGAACCTGGCAGCAATCAAGAAATACAAAGCTTCTGCAAAAAGAATTATGGAGTTACCTTTCCAATGGCTGCAAAAATATCTGTAAAAGGAAGCGACATGGCACCTATATACCATTGGCTAACAGAAAAAAGCCAAAATGGAAAAATGGATAGCGATGTAAAATGGAACTTTCAAAAATATTTAATTAATGAAAAGGGAGAACTTGTGGAGATGTTCCCGTCTAGCGTTACTCCAAGTGACCCTAAACTAATAGGCGCTATAGAACGTAAATAATAACATAATTTGTCTACATAAATGGGCTCGCAAAAAATGCGAGCCCATTTGCTTTTTATGTTTTTGAGTACTTTTTACTTTTAATTGAAACTACATTTTGTTTACTATTAATAGACCAAACTGAACTTAAAAGCGTAAAGAAAAACATATAAATAAGCTCTTTTCTAAAACCCTCAATTGAATGAAAATCATCGAAAGGAAGAAATGTAAATACTATAGCACACACTGAAAGTATACCGTATAGAGCCATCCAATTTTTTAAAAACTGTTTATACTTCATAGCTAAGAAGATGACAATTATTCATTATTAGATGAAGATAATAGATAAGATGTTAAAGTACATTTAAACAAAAAAAATTTCCGGCCTGAGAACAGGCCGGACTAAAACCTAATACACCATGAAACTAAAATCTTTAAATGCTCCTAATACCGTTTAAAATACCTATTTACCACTATGAACAACCGCTATGCGGCTTTTAACTTACGCTACTTTTGTATATAACACTTTATAATCGTTTAAAACCTTAGTCCAATCAAAAACTTGCCTCATCATTTTACGAACATTCTGCTGTAATAGTTCAGATTGCTTATAAACAACCATTCGTTCATACAACTCGAAAAACGCACTTACTAATTCAGTTATTGTAAGTTCTTGCAACACTATTCCAGCATCAAACTCCGTTAACCATTGCTGAAGACCCGATGCTTTTGAAACTACCAATGGCACCCCTAATATAGCAGCATCCAAAACTTCAACCGGCATCAACTCAGCCATTACAGGATAAACGAATATAGATGTTTGCGACAACAATTCCTGTTTTTCTTGTAAAGCAGAACTACCGAGAAACTCAACGGCTCCATGCAAATTTTCAGTTCTGCACATTGCCTTTAGAATATCTGTTTGCGCACCATCTACCATCAGCCAAAGCTCACTGTCAGGTACTTGTTTATGAAATCTTGCAAAGCTATGAACTAATTTATCCAAACCACAAGTTCTAACATTTGTTCTACCTGCATAAGCTATAGTAAACAACTTATTATGATGAACCATAACAGCACTATCCTGAACTTTATCAACATCATAACCCAGCGGTATTAATACTGTTTTATTTTTATACTTTGCTGATAAATCATCTAGCTCTACCATAGCATGCAACTGTATAGCCGATGCCCTACTCCACAATACTTGCTCAAAGAGTGTAGCATACATTAACTTACTCATTTTACTTACTTTACCAGCATGATGCATATATGCGCCATACGGGCTTAAGATAAAAGGAATACCTAATTTAACTAACCAATTTGATAAACTAAAGAACTTTTGAACATATCCACCGTGAAAATGGACTACATGTTCTTTATCTAAATCTTTTACTGCACTCAATATTTCCTCATCAAGTCTAAAACCTGCACTTAGCTTAAATACTCTAATTGGCACTTCATTCCAATCAACAGCATCTACACCAGTATACGACAAACACCATAACTGCACCTTCCATCCCTCGCTTTTCTGCTTTTGTACTAGCCTACTCACCATTGCCGAAATACCTTGTGTTCTATTTATATCCGGCAAACCTACCATCACATGTACTATACTCTTCATGATAGAAGCGAATTAAAAATTAAAGAACCAACCCATGCTAGTGACAACAGCGAAAACAGCTTCCTGAATGAAAACATCTGCGACGTATTTTGCAATAAAGAAGACTCTACTACATTATAAAGAACACTATCTAAGCGTAACAATTCATTCTCACCTTTTATTACAAAATCAAACGCTCCATACGATAACGACTTAACTGCCTCATCATATCTATTTTGCTCAAAAAACATTACGGTATATGCTGCTGCTAGTTTTGTCGATATATCTTTTAAAAGAGCTTTTTCATTAGAATCAGAAGTACCTGCATCACACAAAATTAAATCCGGCTTCATTGCTAAGGCTTCCCTACATTCATCTGCGTTTACACATACTATAACATTGCTAGATCCTAGATTAATAATATGTTGTTTCCAAAGCTCCGCAGACAGCGGATTATTGTTTACAACTAATACTAACCAATTTTCTTTGAGCAACACTTTTTTTCTAATTTCTTAGTATATATCCATTGCTGTGCCAAAAAATAAAAATATTGATTATCAATTACTTACACAATTAAAAATACGAATAACATCCGCCACATGGAAAAATTATCCAAAATCTGGAAAATATACCATAATAGTCATTGGCTGAGTAGCTAAAAAAGAGTAAATTGTATTAATTACTAATACACTTATGGAAACCTTCAAAATATTTATTGTAGACGACGACCCATGGTATACGGAAGTATTGGCATATCATTTGGGGCACAATCCTGATTTGAGCATATACAAGTATGAGACTATAAAAGATTGCATGGCGCACATGCACTTAAAACCGAACCTTATAACACTAGACTATAGCCTACCCGATGGCAATGGGAGTGATGCTCTTAAAAAAATAAAAAAAGCTAACAATCAAGTACCAGTTATCGTAATTAGTGCTCAGGAAGATATCGGCACTGCAATTAGTCTTCTTAAGGATGGCGCGCACGATTACATGATGAAAGATGACAACACCAAAGATCTTCTTTGGAATGCGATTAATCATTTGCGCGAACACCAAAATTTAAAACAGGAAGTAGCCCAGTTAAAAGAAGAACTAGGACAAAGATATGACCTAAGTAAAATGATAAAAGGAGAAAGCGAGGCTCTCCAAAAAGTATTTAGACTAATAGAAAAAGCACTTAAAACTAACATCAATATATCTATTACCGGCGAGACAGGAACCGGTAAGGAAGTAGTAGCTCAGGCTATTCATTATAATTCAGAACGAAAAAAGAACCCATTTGTAGCCATAAATATGGCTGCAATACCAAAAGAACTGGTAGAAAGCGAACTATTCGGTCATGAAAAAGGAGCTTTTACCGGGGCAATGAATAAGAAAACCGGAAAATTTGAAGAAGCTAATAATGGCACTTTATTTCTAGATGAAATAGCCGAAATGGACCTCAGCTTACAGAGCAAACTACTGCGTGTATTGCAAGAAAGAGAAGTGATAAGAGTAGGAGGCAACGACAAAGTAAAGCTAGATGTAAGACTTATAATAGCTACACATAAAAATTTAGCTGAAGAAGTTAAAAAAGGAAACTTTAGAGAAGATTTATACTACAGAATTCTTGGTTTACCTATTGCACTTCCCCCATTAAGAGAAAGAGGAAGCGATATTATTTTACTAGCGCAACATTTCGCAGATTCGTTCTGCAAAGGCAATAAAATGAGCTCTATCAAGCTTACTACCGGAGCTAAACAAAAGTTAATGGGCTACAACTATCCTGGCAATGTAAGAGAACTAAAAGCAATAATGGATTTAGCAGTAGTAATGAGTGATGGCAAAAATATTGAAGCAGAAGACATCCAGTTCAATGCTATAAGCCAAAATGAAGTACTACTAAATGAGGAAAAAACACTGAAAGCCTATACTATAGAAATTATAAAACACTTTCTTAAAAAGTATGACAACAATGTGGTGAGGGTGGCTGAAAAACTAGACATTGGAAAATCTACTATTTACAAAATGATTCAGGATAAAGAAATAGTACTGTAACCATAATTAAGACTATGAATAGTACTCATCTTGAAATTAATAGAGAACAACTTAAAAATTTCATCCCTTATCTTATTGTATGGGATGAGGAACTAAACATTATTGAAACTGGCAGGTGTCTTCAACTTACTAGTACAGATGAAATAGCAATAATTAATAATGGTATTCTTAAAAAAATAACTACTGAGATACTTAGTAAATGTATTAACACAAATATAGTACTAGAAATAAAGGCTTCAACATCCTCAAGAATAGAGGGGGGACTTACGTTTTGCAACAATACTAAAAGCTATTTTTTTCTCGGGACACATTTTGCTAGCGTTAACTCAAGTTCCAACTATATTAACACTAGCCTATTTATTGACCATTTACACATAGGTATTTTAGCTGAAAATAATGAAAGCGTTATAGTAAGAGCAAACCAAGTATTTTGTAACCTATTTAATATTAGCGAGGCACCAGAAGCTATCGTTGGACTAAATAGTATAAACCTAGCTCAAGCACATAAATATGAATTTAAAGAGCCAGACGCCTTTATAACTAATGCTATAAAAGCTAAACAACTTCCAATAAAAAGTAGAGATTTTATTGAGCTAAAAGATGGGAGAATAATAGAGCGAGAATGTATTCCTATAATGGAAAATAATTGTATTACTGGTACTCTATGGACATTTACAGACATTAGTGTACAGCATAAAATAGGCTTAGAACTAGAGCGTCAAAAACAATTTTATGAACAAATACTCAACAAAATTCCGGCAGATATAGCCGTATTTGATAAAGAACACCGCTACATTTTTTTAAACCCTGTAGCTGTAAAGGATGCTCAGCTAAGAGAATGGCTAATAGGCAAACGCGACGAAGACTACTGTGCATTTAAAAACAGACCCATAGAGTTAGCTGAAAAAAGACGCAAGTTATTTAACAAGGTAACGGCATCTAAAACTCTACATGAATGGGAAGAGGAGTTAAAAGATAAAAACGGTAATACCGAATACCATTTAAGAAATATGTATCCGGTATACGATAACGATGGTGAACTGGAATTTGTTATAGGTTATGGCCTGAACATAACCGATCGCAAAAAAAGCGAAGAAATGCTGCGTAATAGCGAAGAAAAATATCGTAGCATAATAAACAACATGAAACTAGGATTTGCTGAATTAACTATTGACGGAAGAATATCTTTTGTTAACCAGCATTTCTGTAGCATGTGTGGATATAATGAAACCGAACTAATAGGGCAAAACCCAATAGACCTACTTGTAAAAGACGTAAATAAAGACATTATAAACAGTATTCTCTCTGAGGCCAAAAATCATTTTACCGATAGTTACGAAATAGCAATAAAGGATAAACAAAACAAAATAAAATGGTGGCTCATAAGTGGCACTCAACAATATGATATCAAGGGTACTCCTAAAGGCTCTATTGGTATTTTCATGGATATAACAGACCGCAAAACACTTGAAAACGCCATTAAAGCAGCATCTATTGCGGCAGAGCAGTCTTTAAAGAGCAAAGAGATATTTTTTGCCAATATGAGTCATGAAATTCGCACACCAATTAATGCCATACTCGGAATAAGCCAAATACTAGATAAAACAAAACTAAACGATACTCAAAAAGAATATCTTAAGTCTATACAAGTTGCTACAGAAGGCTTACTTGTGTTAATAAACGACGTCTTAGACCTTACTAAAGCTGAGGCCGGAGAAATACAGCTTGAAAATAAAGACTTTAGTATTCAAGAGGTATGCAAGCAAGTCTGCAATATTCTAGAACATAAGAGTATTGAAAAAAAGCTAAAACTATATACCATCATAGATAGTAATATTAGTAAAAGACATATAGGGGATGCTTACCGTTTACAACAGGTATTACTAAACCTAGTGAGTAATGCTCTAAAATTCACCTCGAAAGGAGAGATAAGTATAGACGTAAGACTACTTGAATATAAAGACAAGAAAGAGCTAATTGAAATTAAAGTTGTAGATACCGGAATGGGTATTAACAGAGAATTTCTTAACAGAATGTTTGATAAATTTTCTCAGGAAAATCAAACCATAGCAAAACAGTTTGGCGGAACCGGCCTGGGCTTACATATCTGTAAACAACTAGTAGAGCTAATGGGTGGAAATATTACTGCCAATAGCGAGCTAAATAAGGGCACCACTATTACCATCATTATCCCATTTACTGTAAGCAAAGAGCAGCATGAAAATCCAACATACACTGATATTAATGAAGACTATAAAATGCTATGCAATAAACGTGTGCTTATTGCAGAAGATAATGAAATAAACCTATTAGTAGCCAGTACAATTCTACAACATTACAAAGCTGTAGTAACTACAGTAAACAATGGATATAAGGCCATGGAAGCCATAGAACAGCAAGACTTTGACTTAATACTAATGGACATTCAAATGCCGTTTATAGATGGCATTGAAGTAACCCAACGAATACGAGGGTTATTAAACAAAAAAACTCCCATTGTAGCTCTTACAGCTAATGCTATGCAGGGCGAGAAAGATAAGTGTTTACAAGCTGGAATGAATGGTTTTATAACAAAACCATTTTTAGAAAGGCAACTAATAAATGAGATGTGTAGAATTTTAAAAGACAACAACCTACAAGACAACAGCATAGACATACCAGTTAATGAACTCTACAACCTATCTACGGTAGAAGAAATAGGTAGAGGTAACGTAGCCTTTGTAAATAAAATGCTACAGCTATTCATATCAGATGTATCTAACTCTGTGAAAATAATGTTAGATGCATATAAACAAGGAGATATGAAAACGCTAAAACAATATGCTCACAGACTAAAACCTTCTATAAGTAATATGAATATTACCAGGCTAAAACAGGTATTGCCTGACATTGAGAAAAATGCTGAAGACACCAACCAAACCGAACAAGTAGGAAGATGGGTAAACCAGGTAGCCGCAATAATTGAAAAGATAATTGAAGATATAAAACATAATCATCTTACATCTTCAGAAGAGTAGTAGTAATAAAAAATCTCGAAGTTTGACTTCGAGATTTTTTATAAAGATTATTATAAGTATTACCAACTACGATAAAAACCTGGACAGCGCGTTTTTAAATATTCCTTAGCATTACCAAACGCTCTAAAGTATATAGTTACTGATACATTACCATACCAATACCAGTCATTAGCCTTACTATCACCCCTTTGATTACCGTAAGAAGGATTGTATCTATCATTTCCACGGTAAGACATTTGCGATGCTAATTTACCTTTGTAAGCAGCCAAAGAATCTAAGTCTACATACGATTTACTTACATCATCAAGATAATCTGTGTTAGTGTAACGGAAACCAAGCTCTGTAGTAACCATTAATTTTTGACCAATAAAGAACTTCATACCACCACCTACAGGGAAAGAAATATTCAATAGGCTATATTGCTTTCTATCAGGATATATAGGCAATCCTTGACCTTCTGTACTTAAGGGTCTTAAGTAAACTTTATCACCATTAGGATCGGTAGAATATGGATTAAAGTAGAAACCCGCAATACCCCCGAAAACATACGGAGTTACCTTCATTCTGTAAATTTCTATAGGCAATAGATTCAACTCTAATCCGCCATGAATTTCAAATAAATTAGTAGCGAAGCTTAAATTACGAGTACGATTCACAGGAATATTACTGTTACTATCAGCCGCAGACAACTGTGTGTAAGTAGCACCAAAACGTAAACCAACTCTTGGGCTCATAAAATACTTGTATAGTATTCCTCCCATAGGGTGGTATCCGTTATCAGGAAACATTTTGGTTTGCAAATCGCCGTAATAGTTAGCTATACCAGCAGTAACACCTATCTCATGATGGTTTTGAGCTTGGATACCAAACGGCAATGCGAGCAGTATTATGAATAAAATTCGTTTCAACTTTAACGTTTTTTGTGGTGGCTACAAAAAGGTAACAACAAATATCGCAATAAATATAGTAATAGACAAGTAAAATACCAAGACCATTAAAACAATAATTAATATAAACATTAAAAAGTCTCACATTTTTACAAAATGAACATAAGAGACTTATTTTTGCCACCACTAAATAAAATATGAATATGAATCTTATAGCTGACCTAAGAGCCAGAAAACTGCTGCAGGATGTAATGCCGGGTACCGAAGAACAACTGATGAAAGAAATGACTTCGGGATATATAGGCTTTGACCCTACAGCTGACAGTCTGCACGTAGGCAGCATGCTGCAAATAATACTACTGATGCGCCTTCAAAGAGCAGGCCACAAGCCTTATGCACTCATAGGCGGTGCTACTGGCATGGTTGGTGACCCTACAGGCAAATCGGCTGAGCGCAACCTACTGGATAATGAGACTATTGAAAAAAACTGCGCAGGCATAAAAAAACAACTTGAAAAATTTATAGACTTTAGTAGCAATGCTCCAAACGCTGCCGTTATGGTTAATAACTATGACTGGTTTAAAAACTTTTCGTTCCTAGATTTCATAAGAGACGTTGGTAAGCACATTACGGTAAACTATATGATGAGTAAGGATTCTGTTCAAAAAAGAATGGAATTTGGGATGTCATTTACGGAATTCACTTACCAACTTATTCAAGGCTACGATTTTTACCACCTCAATAAAACCTATGGCATAAAACTACAAATGGGAGGTAGCGACCAATGGGGAAATATAGTAACGGGAACTGAACTTATACGCAGGAAAGGTGGTGGCGAGGCTTACGCACTTACCAGTCCGCTAGTTACCAAAAGCGATGGTTCTAAATTTGGGAAGTCAGAAAGTGGCAATGTTTGGTTAGACCCTGAACGTACATCTCCATACCAATTTTACCAATTTTGGCTAAAACTACCAGATAATGACGCCGTGAAGCTTGCTCCAATTTTTTCTTTTAAACCAGTTGAAGAAATTGAAGCATTAATTGCAGAGCACGAAACAGCTCCACACTTAAGAAAGCTTCAAAAAATGCTTGCTGAGGAAATGACCATTTTAGCGCACAGCGAAAAAGATTTACACTTTGCACAACAAGCATCTAATATACTATTTGGACAGTCTTCAGTAGAAGATCTTAGAAGCCTAAGTGAAAAGCAATTATTAGAAGTAATGGAAGGCGTGCCCCAAGCTAATGGAAGCCTAGAAGCACTCAACACAGGAATTGATTGCATAAGCTTCTTAGCAGAATCAGGTGTATTCAGTTCTAAAGGCGAAGCAAGAAAAATGCTACAAAATAATGGCGTAAGCATTAACAAAGAAAAGATTGGTGTAGACCATATCATTAAAGCAGATCAACTACTAAACAATAAGTATTTATTAATTCAAAAAGGGAAATCTAATTATACGCTGGCTATATTCCAGTAAACATATCTTCATTACAAAGGAAAAGCTCCCCATCAAGGGAGCTTTTCCTTTGTTTATAATAAATATGATTAATATAGTTTATGCCACCTGCTTTCGGTCTACCTTGGTATACTTATAACTCACAACTTTACCTTTCTCTTCCTTAAAGGTAACTTCCACCTCTTCCGGTTCGAAAAGAGATGAAACCTTTTTAATAATATCATCTAAAAAGGTTTTAAGCGGGTTTTGTTTCACAGGTTTAGGCGACTGTTGATTTAATGTTTCCACGACTTAAATTTTTGTTTTAGTGTTTTTGTAATGCGATAAGGTAACTATTAATTAACGGTAAGTTTTTGCGTATATTACATAAGGTTAACGTAAAATTACGGTACACCGATATACAAAAATGCAGGCCAATGTTAATTTTTACCAACAATATATCAACAAATCCTATACATTCACCACATTTCAAAAACCACCTCAAGAATCACATTTTTAACGAGTTAATAACACAAAACATAAACAATTGACTACCAGCATATTAACTAACAAAATAAACTTAAGCGGCGCAACAAATATCATTTGTTCAATATAAGTAGAAGCATATTCCGCTATATTAATTTTTACAATTACGCTATAAATCCATAAGATAAATAGCTTTACTTTCGGTAATCAAGCAGGACTATGAGTACAAACAACCATTCTACAGGCACAAGATATCCATACTATATTAAAGTAGCCTTTATTCTATTGGGGCTCATTGCATTCTTTTATATTCTAAAACTAATAGGTGGCGTGCTAGTGCCTCTATGCATGGCTACTATGCTAGCTATACTACTAAACCCTGTTTATAAGAAAATGGGCAAGTATATGCCTAAAGGACTCGCTATTAGCCTATCATTACTATTAGCCATAATTGTTACGGTAGGGGTATTATTATTTATTAGCCAAGAAGTAGTAACACTGACCGATACCTTACCTGCACTAAAAGTAAAACTCTTAGCAATTGCTGATGACATACAAAAATGGATATACCATAAATTTTCTATAGATACAGACAATCAACTTGAATGGCTGAAAAACGCTATACAGAACTCTTCATTTAGTGTAGGGCAACAAATAAATAGCCTATTTGAAGTTGTAAGTATTCTAGTACTAATCCCTATTTATGTTTACCTGCTCCTGTACTACAAAACACTCATTCTTGATTTTATTTTCAGAATATTTAAAGATGAATACTCAGATCGTGTAGCAGAGATTCTTACTGAAACTAAATCTGCCATACAGTCTTATGTAATGGGCTTACTTATAGAAATGATTATAGTATCTAGTCTTAATAGTATTGCGCTATTATTATTGGGTGTACGCTCGGCTATACTTATAGGTATCATTGGAGGCTTTCTTAATGTCATACCTTATTTAGGCGGCATTATAGCCATTTCTATTCCGGTTCTTATGGCTACCGTTACTAACGATGGCTATACTACTCAATTACTAATTATTGCTGCCTATATGGTTATACAATTTATAGACAACAATATTCTAGTACCAATGATTGTATCGTCAAAGGTGCAAATCAATGCACTTATATCTATAGTAATTGTTCTTTTAGGTGGACAGCTTTGGGATTTTTCCGGCATGTTCCTTTCTATACCTTTTATTGCAGTATTAAAAATAATATTTGATAGAATAGACCATTTAAAACCATGGGGAAGCCTACTGGGCACAGAACTACCGGACAGTAGCAGCGAAATAAAATGGAAACTGCGACTTAAAAAAAGTAAGGCAAGACAACTTGAGGGCTAATGCTACTCCATTTCTCCTTTATTAACCTGCACTGCACCATTAGGATGTAATATCTGATACCAGCTAAAATCTTGATTGGCTTCAAAGCCAGTTCCTTCTAGCACTTCAGTACCGGTGCTTATATGCACTCTTTTTTCTGAGAATATTTTTTCTGCACTACGATTCCATACCAATTCTTCTGTGGTCATTTTTTCTCCTTTGGTAGTAAGCACAACCACATTGCCCCACACTATTACATTCCCTTCATTTTCGTAGTATCTGCAAGAATCTGCAGTAAGAATTTGCTGTATTACACCCGAATCATTGTAATACTCTACCTTAAAATGCCCATTCATAGCAGTATAGGGCGGATGCGCACCACTGTTTTTTATGTAATGGTCAGCAAAAAGACGAGCTTTTACATTACCTCTAGTAGAATAAATGCCCATTATACCTTCGCCCTTATCTATATTAATGGCTCGCTTAGATGTAAGCATTTTTATTTTTTCTGGGTCATTTTTACAAGAAACTAGCAACAACACAGCAGGTATGAAACAGGAAACAGCCCTGAGGGCTGCTACTGAAAAAATATTGTTGATATGTGCTTGAACTCTAGTCATATTTACGAGGTATAAACCATTTGTCGTTGAAAGACAAGCCTAAACCAAAACGAACATATGTTTGCTGCAACAAGCCATTTGTCTTAGTTCCATAGCGACCTATATCCATAGACAAATGCACTCTAGAATGCGTACGCACCACTCTTCTAAATGGCAAACTAGCACCAAAGGTTAATCCATATACCGGTAGTGTGGTATTTTGTAAACGCACATAATCGGTACCAGTGTATGCGCCTAAACGGTAGGTAACCCGAGATGAGTAGCTTTTCATATCGTCAGGGTTAGGAGTAAATTCTCCACCCAAAGATAACCTGTAGGTAGAATTACCAATATTGTAATTCATATTGCTATCAGGAGAACTTTTATACTCTCTCCAATTACTTGAAGCAAAATCTGCGCCTACAGACCAGCGATTATCTCTGGCAAATAAAACACCAACAGAAAACGAGCTAGGTAATGTTAGCTTTCCACTACGTTCACCAGCATTTACCGAAGTATCATTTGCTATGGTATCACCAAAATTGTAGGTAGCTACTTCGTAATAATTCAAAGATTGATTAAGACTTTGGCCTAAAGAATAGGTAGCCCCTAAACGGAATGAATATCCAGAATCAAATACTTTAGTATCATACATAATACCCGCCTTCCATACCAAGCCGCCTAATTGAGTGTATCTATTAAACTGAGCATTGTATGAGCGGTAAAAGGTATTAGAGTCTATGCTAGATACTGATATAAAGTTTCTATAAGTACCAAATAGATAGCTTAAATTGAATCCAAAGCTTATTTTCTTAAACCTGTAAGCAGCACCAATATAGGCGTTTGACAAACCTCCATCTCCAGAATACGCACGAACAGTTTGTCCTAATGCAGTTACATTAGTATCTGTTAATGCATAATAACTTCTTGTATAAGGCTTAAGTCCAAAAGAAAGACCTGCTTTTTTACCTATAGGAAATCCAAGAGCTAAATATGCTATGGATGCGGTACCGGTAGTGTAAGATTTACCACCATCGCCTTCAGCGGTCACAGTACGTGTACTGGCAGACATCCCACCTTCAAAAGTGGTAAGCTGAAAATAAGTATAGGTAGCCGGGTTATCACTATTAATTAGGTATGGGTCTACCCATGCGCTGGAAACACTACCCATGCCCTTTAAAGCCGTATTGTTACCATTCCACATTTCGCCTATACCATACTTAGAATAGGGGTTATTTTCCCTTCCGGATGTGGGGTTACTACCCGAACTGGTAGTTTGCGCCCAAGATGCAGCACCTGATGCTACTAATAGCAGCAACGAAGCAGCCAAACTTTTGCCGGGGAAATTACGCATTGCTATTTAAAATTATATTTAATCCCTTAAATAAAAGGTCGGGGTCGGCAAATATCTTACTTTTAATTTTGTTTGCAAAGAATGGGGCATCCCCCCCCGTTAATATGGCGTTAAAATCCGCATAATTGGCGGCATATGCCTGTATCATCCCATCTATCTCATGCACTAGCCCATGCGCTGCTCCACTCTGCATACAGCTTGCTGTATCGTAGCCCATCAACATGGCATCTTCATCAAAAGGCACATCCGGTAGCTTGCCTGTAAAATGATGCATAGCCTGCAAACGCATCTTTAAACCAGGAGAGATAGCTCCACCACGGAATGTGCGCGATTTTTGTATGAAATTATAGGTTACACAAGTACCGGCACATTCTACTAGATTATTATTTTCTGGATATAAAACATGGGCAGCTACTACCATAGCCAGCCTATCTGCCCCTAAAGACTCAGGTGAGCCGTAAGCATTATTAATAGGCACTTTTGTATGGTTGTCTACAACTAATAGACCCGGCAAGTTTTTTTGCAAAGCTGCCATCACTTCATTTGTTATTTCTACCACCGAACATAATATACTGCGTTCCGGATGATGTGTAGCTACTACATCTGCCAGCTGCTGCACCACCTTATCGGCCGCAATACTTAAGTGTTTCACTAGTCTATTATCATTAAATATTGCCGCTTTTATGTTGGTATTACCCCAATCTATACATAGATGTACTGACATGTGCTTTATGTGTTTGTGTGGTAAAATAATAAAAATGCGGGATGCACCAACATACTATTGTAGAATTTGAACGCCTAGAAAATAAATATTTCAATCTACCATGTATAGCTACCTGACTTGAAATGTTTGTTAACTCCTACAAGAATATACTGCCCAAGCCTTACCTATTAGTACATTTGCGTATGACTGATAGAAAACCTGTAATACTTATAGCAAACGATGATGGCATAACTGCGCCCGGTATAAAAGCACTAGTAGAAGCTGTAAAAGACTTAGGTGAAATAGTTGTGGTAGCTCCTGACAGCCCACAGTCGGGTATGGGACATGCCATAACCATTGGCGACCCACTGCGCTTGAATAAAGTAGACGTATTTGATGGCGTCAACTCTTGGCAATGTAGCGGCACGCCTGTGGACTGCGTTAAACTTGCTAAAGATAAAATACTACACCAACTACCCGATATATGTCTTAGTGGTATTAATCATGGCGCTAACAACAGTATTAATGTAATATACTCAGGTACAATGAGTGCAGCTATGGAAGCGGCTATAGAAGGCGTACCTTCTGTAGGTTTCTCGCTTCTAGATTATCGTTTCGATGCGGACTTTACTTTAGCGGCTCAGGTAGCTCGCCAAGTTGTTCAACAAATGTTACAACAAAAATTACCGGAACATTTTTTATTAAACGTAAATATACCTAACTGCAAACCCGAAGAATTTAAAGGACTTAAGGTATGCAGACAAGCTTATGCCAAATGGGCAGAGGAGTTTGATGCTCGCCAAGACCCACGCGGTAAAGAATATTACTGGATGGTAGGCAAGTTTGTAAACATGGATACTGAAGCCGGTAGCGATGTAGAAGCATTAGAACAAAACTATGCATCTGTGGTGCCTGTAAAAATTGACTTTACAGACTATAAAATGAAAGATTGGATAGCACAAGAGTGGAAAGGATTTGTAAGCGAATAACACACAAATGCTCACTTGACCATAAAACTAAGGGCTACTGCTGAAGTGCGGTAGCCCTTAATGTTTTATGTTAGTCTATCTCTATTTAAGGTAAAGTAATAGTATAAGTAACACCTGAAGGAAGCGTTAATATTGCCTGATCGTCGCAAGTAGGCGTAGCACCATAATTAAGCGAACGAACAAGTCCACTAGGCATAGTAAAGGTGATTGTTCCTGCCTCTATCCACCTACAACCCGCAGCAAACACTAGCGGAGACGCTGCACTAACACTAGACGCCACTACTGCACCCGATGGACGTGTTATAGATCCTGCACCATAAACATTGTATACATCATCAGTACGATCGCCCAGAGTGGTATAGCCTGCCACCCAGGTACGTGTACGGCTAGATGAATGTGTAATAACACCACCTGTTGAACGGGTAATAGTACCCGCAACCACTACACTAAAGTAAGGCTGCCCACTGGCATTAGTACCCATATTAGTAACGGTTTTTGTACCTTCTATTTTATTATCGTTTTGGTAAAAATTATCGAAAGTAATGGTGTGCACCGAACCGCTATCGGCATATGCACCGGTATAGCTCACCAGTATTTTACCACGACGATAACGCCCATCAGCACATAAACAATTGGTAGTACCAAAATCAATTACCATACTACCAGTGCTATGTGTTACAGTAGCACAACTTCCGGCTGTAAGCTGTGTGGTTTTATAGCCTACATTACCACCCGATGCAACGGTAGAGGCTTGGTCAGCAATATTTTCTACATCATCATAGGTTTTATCGGCAGTAAACTGCTCGGTGGTATACCCTGTATCTTCCGAAGTATTGGTATCCTTATTTTTTCGGCAAGAAGTGGCTATTACAGCTATACCTAGCGAGAATGCCAAAGCACCAAGTGCAAGTGATTTTTTTGTCATGGCCTTTTGTTTTTATGAAAGTTACTTAATTAAGACCTAGACCATTATAAAAGGTTTAAAACTGTAATAAAAATATTTTCTACTGGAATTTTAT
>CAYWUY010000054.1:18839-20894 GCA_964461535.1 uncultured Flavipsychrobacter sp. | reverse complement strand
TTCAATGCTTTTTTTCGTGCATCTAATGTGGGTGTTATACAAGGAACAGGCTTAGGCCTAATGGTTGTAGACTATGCTGTAAAAAGTCATGGAGGTAGTATTTCATTTTTTAGCAAGCCTCAGCAGGGCTCAACATTTATTATAGAAATACCGCAATAGTATATGTCTAGTATTTTGTTTGTAGAAGACGATCCCGGAATAATTGATTCTGTAAGTACATTACTCCAATTAATAGGTATTGATGTGCATATGGCTGTTACAGGAAAAGAAGCTATAGATTATATAGAGCAGCATAGGAGTAGTATTACTCTCATTTTCTGCGATATAAATATGCCTGATATATCGGGCTATGCTATATTGCAATATGTGAAAAATAGTCCGTATCTAACTTCAATACCTTTTGTAATAGTTTCAGCCTTTGCAGATGATAAAGAAGTAGAAAACGGTTTACGGCTTGGTGCCGATATGTATATCACCAAGCCCTTTACCGCCGATTATTTATTAAAAGTTATAGATAAATATAGCGCAACCACAGTTAGGTAAATTGCTCTAGAACATATTTTATTTGAGAGTCTTCTATAGTATTGCTGCTATCGTGTGTGTGGTAAGAGTTAAGCATCAGCAAACTATGAGACCTACAGTTGGTAACCTGAAATCCGTTCTCAAAAATACAATCTATCAAATCTAAATTCTTGAATTTAGAACGCTCTATTATAAGCGTTTTTTTAAACTGACAGTTTTTGAAGGTAACCCTATTAATATCGCAAGTATCTATTAGCATATTGCTGTTAAACACACAATCTAAAAGCACAAGCTTATTGGCTATGATATTTTTAAGGCTATACTGCTCATTAAATGTAACTCTGTAAACCGACATTACAGGGCAGCGCATATCCTTCTCTACCATCATTTCCTCCATAATACTGTCCTTTGGATACAGTTCGTGAGTAGTCATTGTCATCTCTTGTTGTTTTTGTAGTAAGTAATAGTGTGTATAGCTTCAGATTGTTTTAGGTTTTTTATGGTTAGCAATATGTGAGTGTGTATGTAGCGTATTTATTTTATTAGTTTTATTAAATCGTATCTTGAATTGACACCAACCTTTTGGTATATATTCTTGATATGAAAATTTACCGTATTAAAAGATACACCTAGCTCGGCTGCTATCTCTTTGTATGCTTTTCCTTTCATTACTTCTTCTAGTATTTCCTCTTCACGCTGGGTAAACTGAAATTTATTTCTATTTACTTTTTCTTTATTTCTATTGTTTACAATGTTCATAAAATCAGTAAGTAGTCCGGCCTCTAAAAAGCTGCCTTTCTCCAGTACTGTTTTTATGGCAGTTTCAAGCTGGGCCATAGCAAACGGTTTATATATAAAACTGCAAGCACCTTCCTCTATGGCTTGTAACAAGTACTCTTTGTTCAGGGTGTCGCCGGTCATTATAATAACCTTAGCTGTTTTATAGGTTTCTTTTATAGCTCCAATTATTTCTATTCCATTCTCTCTTTGCAAGTGCACATCTATTAAGAAAATGTCTACCGGGGTTCTATGTTCAAACCTTATACCCTTGTGCCAACTGGTATTGCTATAGGCTATTTCATAATTCCCTTTTAGTTCTAAATAGCTTTCTATGCTACTTCTTAAAGTTTCGTTATCGTCTATAATAGCTACAGTTATATTTTTCATAGTTACACATTACGTTGTTGTATAGCTTTTTTCTGCTATTTCTTTTAACGTATTGAGTCTTAGTGGTTTTGTAATGAAGTCCTTTACAATATCATACCTTTTAGCTTGTTCAATGTCTTCATTTAAGTAAGACGATGAGCAGATATAAATTATTGGCAATTTGTCTGGCGAAATATCCATTTTTTTTAACTGATCAAGCACACCCCAACCGTCTAGTATTGGCATATACAAATCCAATATCAATACATCTGGTAAGGGACGCCCTTCAATATGTTTTTTAGTAACATCATTCATTAGCTCTTGTCCGTTCATGTATTCACATGTTGTAATGGGCAAGCTCAACTCTGTTACTAATTTTGAAAATAG
>CAYWUY010000054.1:6391-18739 GCA_964461535.1 uncultured Flavipsychrobacter sp. | reverse complement strand
TTTATACTTTTCAAAAATAGTGGGGTGAAATGTAGTACTACCTACTAATATTAGTAGTATTTCGTTATTGTGAGGTTATCTACATTTGTTGCAGAAACCAACTATTATAAACATATAGAATTAAGAATTGCAGTTAGTATTTGATTGCGGTTAATAAAAAAAGAGGCGAAAGACCTGTAATTCCTATCTTAACCGCATAATTCAACCATTTACTCAGCGTAGCCGCCTGTTTGCAGGCGGCTTTTTATTTAAATATTATGTTTGAGTTTAACATAATGCTATGAGGGATTATTTGTTACCTTTGCACACTCATTTTTTTATCATATTTCATGGATCGTAATCAGATTATTGGATTTTCATTGCTCGCAGTGCTTCTTATGGCTTATATAGGCTATAACCAGTATGAGCAAAAGCAGTACCTAGAAAAAAAACAGGCCGACTCTATAGCTTATGCTAAAACACACCCTCCTAAAAAGGTAGATACCGCAGCAGCAAAACCGCCTGTGGTTGATGATTCGGCTACAGCAGCTATGAAGGCTGCATTGCCTCCAGCACTTAACGGCACTGAGCAGTCGGTAAAATTAGAAAACAATAAAGTAGTTCTTACCTTCACCACTAAAGGTGCTTACCCTACAAGTGCTGAACTAAAAGAATACAAAACCTACTATAAAAAGCCATTATACCTTTTTAATGGTAAGGGTAACCACCTAACTGCTACGCTGCCCTATGATAATGCCCGTAGTACTGAAACATTGTACTTTACACCTACTGAGCGTACGGAGTCTGACGGTACTAAAGTAGTAGATTTTGTAAGCGATTTAGGTAATGGTAAAAAAGTAGATATTATATACTCTTTAGCACCTAATGAATATATGATGCACTGCAAAATGCTAATAAGTGGCATGCCTGCATCTAACCTAAAGCTTAACTGGCAAACACAAGGCTTAACTACTGAAAAAGACATTACCAACGAGCGTATGAACACACAAGTGTACTACCGCTTTAAAGATGGTGATAATGACTACTTTACAGTACGCAATAACGAACTTAAAAACGAGCATAGCGATAATAATACGGCTTGGGTAGGTTATAGAAAACAATACTTCAGCAGTGTGCTAATGGCAGATGATGCCTTTAGTAAAATGGACATTAAAGCCATTATTAATACTGCTGATAGCCATGTAGTAGCACAAAATGCTGTAGACCTAGTACTACCACTAAACATGGCAGGAACCGAGGCTAGTGCAGGCTTTAAGTGGTATGTAGGGCCTAACGATTATAAAGTACTAAAATCTTATAAGGCTAGTTTGGAGGATATGGTGCCATTGGGTTATGGTATTATGTCGTTTGTTAAATACATTAATAAAGGGGTGTTAATTCCTCTATTCTATTTCTTAGCTAGCTTTATTAGTAACTATGCACTGATTATAGTATTACTTACAGTGTTCATTCGCTTGGTGTTATCATTCTTTACTTACAAAAGCTACTTGTCTTCTGCTAAGATGCGTGTGCTAAAGCCGGAGCTAGACGAGCTACGTGCCAAGTTTGGCGATGACCAACAAAAGATGAGTATGGAGCAAATGAAACTGTATCGTGAGGCAGGTGTAAATCCGTTGGGTGGTTGCTTGCCTATGTTGTTTCAGTTGCCTATACTATTATCTATGTATTATATGTTCCCGTCTTTCATAGAGTTTCGTCAGAAGAGCTTCTTATGGGCCGATGACTTGTCTACCTTCGATAGCATATTGAACTTTGGTTTTAATGTTCCGTTCTATGGCGATCACATCAGTCTATTTACATTGTTAATGACAGCTTCAAGCTTATTCTTGGCTATATATAACCGCAATATGACACCTCAGGACCCTAACAATCCTATGATGAAGTATATGCCGTTTATATTCCCAATTGTGTTGATGGGTGTGTTTAACAAAATGGCTGCAGCGCTTACCTTCTACTATACTTTCTCTAACATATTAAGTATTGCACAGCAGTTCATCATTCAGAAATACTTTATAGATGAGAAAGCTATACATGCTAAAATATTAGAAAACAGAAATAAACCTGCAGCACCATCTAAATGGCAACAAAAGCTAGACGAGATGCAAAAAATGCAAGCAGAGCGTAGTAAAAACTTACCTCGTAGAAACAGTTAAGATAAAATACTTACAAACAGATAATTGGGGTATAGTGGGTAACACCATTGTACCCCAATTGTTTTATACATAGGGTAGTCCATTTTCGAATGCTGTGCGGATTTTAGCTATACTGCTTGTTGTATTTAGTTGAAGTTGATAATGAGGATAATCGGGGAATTTAGTCCATTTGCCGCCCCATTCTATACCGGATACTTGGGGTAAGAGATAGTTAGCTAGGGCTATATATTGGTTATTGTCAGTAATGTATTTATTGCCATTAAAAATGCCTATATCCCAGGCTATACCAAAATTATGATTGCTTTGTCCTGCTTTAGCTTTTGTAACTATTGGTCCTTCATTACCAAATCTTCCTTTGTTATATAACTCAGTTTGTTGTGCATAAGTACGTGTGCCCGATATTATTTTTACCGTATCTGTAAAGCCGGATGCACCGGTTAAAAACTGGCGAGCCAAATGCTGCGCCTTAGGTAATAAAGTAGCAATGTAGGCTTCGGAGCGGGCATCGAAGCTGCCTAGTTCTGCTGCAATGGTTTGATATTCAGCAATAAATAGTTGATGAGCAGCTTCTGATTTGGAACCGAATATTCCGTCTAATTTTCCTTGATAAAAATTAGCTGCTTTTAAAATGCGCTGATAAAACAGTGTGTCTTTTTGTAGTTCAATATTCATAAGAGATAGGTTTGTGCCACAAAGATAAATAGCTATATAAATGCGCTGCAATTTTGTGGATATCTCTTTGTTTTAAGTTTTACCGATTGTGTAAACGCATTTTCCTGTTTATTAAAATACAAGTAAATGTGCCTACATACATTTGCATCCTATTCTTGCTCCCACCCCGGCACTAGTTGCCAATATTTTTTTGCGTTAAAAACATTGTAGTGATGCTACAGCGAGCTCCTGTTGCATCATCGGTGATCAGTCGCCTGACAGCCTTTGCTCCATATGGCCGGGAGCAAGGAAGGCTATATGCTTGCGGGCTGCAGGCGACCTGAACACCACTTACTACTATAAGCGCAGAAAGTAATTATTTATCAACAACAAGAAATTATTTTCGTCGTGAAGACAAATATACTATTCACCGCATTATTGGCGGTTTCTATTTCTGCAAATGCACAAGCTGTTAATGATACAGTACTAACAGGAGCATCGTATGCTAATCAAGTATGGTATAGCCTAGAAAATGATGAGCAAGGAAGTGCACCTAAGAACAATTGGGATTTAGCATTTGACGCTACTAGTATGGGAGCCACTGTACTGGTAAATTCGGCGGCAGGGCTGAAGTTGTATAATTATCCTAATGGCGATATAACAGCCTGGGCAAGTGTAGATACTACAGGGCTAAGTACGTGGGCGGCTCGCTACAACTCTGATACGTCTTGGGCTATGGGAGCAATGGGAAGATATGCAGATGCTACTAACCCATTTGACATGGATTGGGGTGTGTATAATATGACTACACACGTAGTAGCCGGAGATTCTTTATACATAGTAAAGCTAGTAGATGGCAGCTATAGAAAATTAAAAATAGAATCACTAGCTAGTGGTACCTATACGTTTGTGTACGCTAATATTGATGGTACAGATGAACATACTGCAACAATAAATAAGACTTCATATAGTGGTAAAAACTTTGCCTATTATTCTTTATCAGCTAATGCCTCTCTAGACAGAGAACCTGCATCGGCTAACTGGCAGTTGTTATTTGGACAATACACTGCATTTGTGCCTAGTGCATACACAGTAACCGGTGTACTGCTAAATAAAGGAGTAGAAGCCGCTAAGGTGACTGAAATAGCTGATGTGACTACTTATGACGATTATGCTGCGCATACGCTAGTGACACCAATAAATACTATAGGTTATAACTGGAAAACTTTTTCTGGAGGTGCATATGAAATAGCAGATTCTACTCTGTTTTTTGTGAAAACACAGACAGATGATATCTGGAAGGTAGTAATGACGGGTTTTACAGGAAGTACTGATGGTGGTTTTCAATTGAGTAAAGAAAAATTGACTTCAAGTACTAGTGTATTACATGCTGGGACAGCTAAACTAGCTGTAAGTACTTATCCTAATCCTACGAGTGATAAACTAACTGTAGTATATGATATAACAACGGCTGTAAACACACTACAGTTAGCTATTGTAGATATGGCAGGAAGAAATGTTGTATCAACAGTATTGCTATCAGCAAGCGGTTTTTGGCAACATACAATAGATGTAAGCCAGCTATCAAATGGTATATATAAACTAGTGCTACAGGCAGATGGTGTAGCTACAACACAAACAATAAGTATAGCTAAATAGAATACAATAAATGCAAACTGTAATGAAGCAATTGAAAGCAATACTAGGTAGCGTAGGTGTGGCATTAGTGCTAAGTACTACAGTGGCCTGTAATAATAATGAAACCAATACTACAGCTAAAGCAGAGCAAGTGGATGCTGCGAAACCGGGAGTAGACACAACAAGAATAGTTTCTACATCGGGTACTACGACTGAGATACTATGTGCCTTAGGATTAGAAAAAAATATAGTAGGGGTAGATGTTACCAGCACCTATCCTGAGTCTATGAAGCCATTACCCAAAACAGGTCATGGTAGAGATATATCTACAGAAGCGGTAGCTGCATTAAAACCTCAGCTAGTGATAGGTAGTGAAGAACAATTAAATGCCAACCTACAACAAACGTTTACTGCTGCAGGTATGAAAGCATGGGCATTGCCAGTAGGTTATACTGTTGATGCTGCTTGTGCTAACATATTGCGTATGGCAGACAGTTTTGGGAAACGTAGCATTGCAGATAGTATATGTAAAGTAATAAGAGCAGATATAGCCGCAGTAACAAAGCCCGCTAAAGTGCGCAAAGTACTTTTTGTATATGCACGCGGAACCGGTATGATGATGGTGGCCGGAGCAAAGACATCAGTAAGTGCAATGATTGAACTAGCAGGTGCTAAGAATGCAATTGATGGCTTTGAAAACTTTAAGCCGCTAACGCCAGAAGCAGTAGCAACAGCTAACCCAGATGTGATACTGATGTTTACAGACGGATTACAAAGCTTAGGTGGAATAGAGGGATTGCTAAAAGTGCAAGGTGTAGCTGCAACAAATGCAGGAAAGCATAAGAGTGTAATAGAAATGGATGGACAGTTTTTAACAGGGTTTGGTCCTAGATTAGGAAAGGCAGTGCAGCAATTATCAACGGCAATACAAAATGCACCGTAAAGGTAGAACAGCATTCTTATTGATAATACTATTATTACTACTTGTGGTAATAGCTAGTGTAGGTATAGGTGCTATGTATGTAAAGCCAATGCAAGTAATAGCTATACTGCTAAAGCATGTAGGTGTAGAGATACATGTAGCCTATGATAGTATGCAGGCTTCTGTAGTAAATGTAATAAGGCTACCACGCATAGCATTGGCTATACTAACAGGTGCAACATTAGCTATATCGGGCGGTGCATTACAAGGTCTGTTTCGCAATCCACTGGCAGAACCTACGCTGATAGGTGTAACGCTAGGCGCATCTGCAAGTGCTGTTACAGCTATAGTGTTTGCGAAGCAACTGCTGACTGTATGCTGGTTTTTGCCGCCTACCACACAACTATCAGTAATAACGTTTTTAGGTGCGCTGGCAACTACTATGCTAGTATATCGCTTGTCATATGTAAGAGGCAGCACACAGGTGGCTAATATGCTGCTTGCAGGTGTGGCTGTAAATGCAATAGCAGGAGCAATAACAGGCTTGCTGACTTTTTCAGCTAATGATGCTCAGTTGCGCAACATTACCTTTTGGAATCTAGGTAGTTTGGCAGGCGCATCATGGTCTACAATACTTGCTGTACTCCCTTTTATGCTTATAAGCATTTGTTGCTTGCCGTTATTATCTAAAGAACTTAACATATTGTCTTTAGGAGAGGCGGAGGCTAGACATATAGGTGTAAGGGTGGAGCGTGTGAAAAGAATAGTGATAGTGTTGGTGGCTCTAGGTGTGGGAGCATCGGTAGCGGTTAACGGTAGCATAGGTTTTATAGGCTTAGTAATACCCCATGTTATTCGTAAGACTGTAGGGCCTGATAATAGATTGTTATTGCCACTTTCGGCCCTGTTGGGTGCTGTGTTATTGCTTCTTGCCGATTTACTAGCACGAACCATATATGCCCCGGCCGAGCTTCCGGTAGGTATTATTACAGCGCTAAGTGGTGGGCCATTTTTCTTATACCTTATTATTAAAGAAAATAAAAAATCGGTAGTATGATAGTAGCAAAGGACGTTTGTTTTTCTGCTGGTGGTAGATGTGTACTAGAGCAAGTTTCGTTTGCAGTGGCGCCAGGAAATATGTTGGCCATACTAGGTAGCAATGGTGCTGGAAAGTCTACTTTGTTAAAGCTATTAAGTAATGAAATGCAACCAACAAAAGGTAGTATTACACTTGGTGGTGTTGACCTGAAAAAACTAACTATAGATGGCCTGTCAAGTATGCGTGCAGTACTCTCCCAGAAAAGTACATTAAGTATGCCCTATACAGTGGCAGAGGTGGTAGCGCTGGGTAGATATGCAATGAAAAATAAATCGCCTAGAGAGAACCAATCTGTAATAGACGTTGTATTAGCTACTACCGATTTGCTACACTTGGCTGAGCGTAATTATTTGCAATTGTCGGGTGGCGAGCAGCAGCGCACACAACTAGCCAGAGTATTGGCACAAATATATGATGCAGAAGGCGTGAAGTATTTATTTATGGATGAGCCTATAAATAGTATGGATGTAAAACATCAGCACAATACACTACAAATAGCCAGAAGATTTGCTGATGAAGGCAATTGTGTAATAACTGTATTACATGACGTAAATATGGCGTTGCAGTATGCAGATGATATACTGATGCTAAAACAGGGCAAGCAATTGGCGTGTGGAATGTGTGCCGATGTGTGTAGTGAAAAAATATTGGAGCAAACATACGGCTATCCTTTGAGGCTTATATCTCACAGTGCATATGAGCGACCAATAGTGATGCCGGTAGTTTAAAATAACCATAGTTAAAACATCTTAAAGCAATAAAAATGATAGCAATACAAGAAACTTTAGAACAACAGTATAATAGCATAATGGCTAATGAGCCCAATATTAGAATAAGAGAGGTGGCCAAGAAACTGGGTGTGGGTGAGGCAGCACTTGTGGCACTGAAAATAGGTAATGGTGTAATAGCTTTAAAGCCTGACTTTAAAGAAATATTGTTGGACATATACACTCTAGGTAGAGTAATGGCGCTAACTAGAAATGATAATGCCGTACATGAAAGAAAAGGTGTGTATAACAATGTATCCTTTGAAGGGCCTGTTGGTATGGCTTTGAATGAAGACATTGATTTGAGATTGTTTTTAATGCACTGGAAATCAGCCTTTGCAGTAGATGAGCAGGGAAGAAAGAGTATACAATTTTTTGATAAGGCTGGTGATGCTGTGCATAAAATATACTTACTAGCTGAAAGCAATCAAGACGCGTACAATGAGCTGCTGGAAAAATATAGCACTACTTATGAACCGGTAAATTATGAAGTATATCCTGCAGCCGCTGAAGAAATAGCAGATGCTGATATAGATGTAGCTTCTTTCAGAAAAGAGTGGCTAGAGTTAAAAGATACACATGATTTTTTTGGACTTACCAGAAAATATAAAGTAAGCAGAACACAGGCATTACGTTTGGCTCCTGAAGGCTATGTAGCGCCTATAGCTACTGATGCTATACAAACATTACTTGAGCAAGCTTCGGCACAGCAAGTGCCTGTGATGGTATTTATTGGCAGTCGCGGATGTATACAAATACATACAGGAACTGTAACAAAGCTAATGGCTACAGGTCCTTGGTATAATGTACTAGACGAAGCCTTTAATATGCACCTAAAAATGCCAGCAATAGCATCGGCATACATAGTTAAGAAACCAAGTGTAGATGGGATAGTAACCTCTATAGAGTTATTTGATAATTTGGGAGAGATGATTGTTCAGTTTTTTGGTAAACGTAAGCCGGGAATACCAGAGCTTGAGGAGTGGAGACAATTAGTAGCATCAATATAACAGCATATGTGTAACTATAATACGCTTAGTAATACAGAGCATGGGTATATAATCAAGTGTGCCAGTTGTAATCATATACAACTAACATTTGGTACCACTATAGCTACATTTTCATATGCAGGTTTTACCCAGTTTAATACGGTATTAAATAACCTGCTTGATGAGCACAAAGCTATAGATGACACACATGTTAAGAGTATTAAGGTGCCGTTGGAGTCGAAGCAAGTAATGATGATTTGCAGCTATAATGAGCTGGTACAGTTAAAGGCTTTGACAACTAGTGCTGTATCACAGTTACAATACCAGCAACTATTTAGTTTTTGTAATAATTAGTACAAGATATGCGCATACTGTTTTTTTTCTTGTTTATAATAGGTTGCAGTAGTCTGTATGGTCAAAAAATTAGCTTAGTGGGGCCTGATGGTGGTAAATTGCAAGGGGTTGCTGTTACTGTATATCAGCCATCGGCTCCATTACAACACCAACAGTATATATCTGATTCTTCAGGTAGTATTCTTGTTGGTGTTAGCTTTCCTATAGTGGTAGCAGTAAACGATATGAGATATGAAAGTCTTACAGATACTATATTGAAACAGCAAAATAAACAGTATGCGCTTTCTCTTAGAATATTATCTGGTGCAGATGTGGTAGTTACCGGACAATATTCGGGCAGATCTGCTGCCAATGCAGTGCAAAGAATAGAAGTTATAGACAATAAAACTATAACGGCTATGGCAGCGCAGAATTTGAGAGATGTTTTGGTAAATCAACAAGAAATACGGTTGTCTCAAGATGGTATATTAGGTGCCTCAATGAATATACAAGGAGGGCAGGGATATGCAGCAGGGACAAAAATATTAATTGATGGTGTGCCTATAGTGGGTAAGCAAAATGGCTCTGTAGACCTTACGCAGATAAGTATGTCTAATGTAGAGCGTATAGAAATAGTAAAGGGGCCTATGTCGGTATCGTACGGTACTGATGCGGTTTCCGGTACTATCAATATTATTACTAAGAAGTTTGCTAAACCAGGATTTGACGTTTTGTTAAATCATTATTTTGAAACTATTGGCACTTATAATCTTCAGGCTGATGTTGCATACCATAAGAAGCAACATACACTAAGGCTATCATCGGCTCGTAATTTTTTTAATGGGTGGAATCTTACAGATAAGACTGAATACTATAATTTTTCCAGAACATCAGCAGATACTAACCGCACACAATTGTGGAAGCCAAGAGAGCAGTATATGAACAACTTGGTGTATACCTATAGCACATCGTCTTGGTTAGTTACTTATAAACTTCAATGGTTTCAGGAAAAGATATGGAATAGAGGTGAGCCCATGGCACCGTATCATGAGCAAGCATTAGATAATATATTTTACACCCGCCGTTTAGATAATACACTATTGGCTACGTATACTACTAAGCGTGGTAATAAGTACCACTTGGTAAGTGGCTACAATGCCTATAAACGCCTAAAAGAAACTTTCAGTAAAGACCTTACAACACTTGCTACTAGTACTATTACAGATGATCAAGATACCTCAAAATATAGCGAACTTACAGTAAGAGCATATACTACTGGTGCTTATAAAGAAAAGTGGAGTTATGAGTTGGGCTATGATGCTAATGTGCAAACAGCCAATAGCTCTCAGATAACTAATCGTAGACAAGACATGCAAGACCATGCCTTGTTTGCTAGTGCAGAGTACAAGCCTACGGCATCTATAACTATCAGGCCAGGGATACGTGCGGGTTACAATACCAGATACAGTATGCCACTAGTGCCATCTATCAACTTTATGTTTAAGCCTAAGGGCCACTGGACTATGCGCCTATCTTATGGTAAGGGCTATAGAAGACCTGACCTAAAAGAACTTTATTTCGACTTTGTAGATGTTAATCACAACATAAGAGGTAATACTAATTTAAAAGCCGAGCAGTCTGACAATTTCTCGTCTAGCATTACTTATACTAATAATGTTATAGGGTGGAAGTACAGTTTTGTACTGGGAGGATATAGGAATAATTTTACTGATTTAATAACACTAGCTGCAGTAGCCGGTGGTAGTGCTACGGAGTATAGCTATTCTAATATTGGTGTCTTTAAAACACAGGGTGCTAATCTTACTTTAGATGCTCAAAAGGGTGGGCTTAATTTTTCAGTAGGTGGTGCCTACATGGGTACCTATAATCAATACCACGATGTTTCGGCTACGCCAGAGTTTACCTATTCGCCTGAGTTTAGAACTAGTGTTATGTATAGGCTAGAAAAGCTTAAGCTATCCTTTGCTTTATTTGCTAAGTACACGGGGCAATTTTATTCTTACATAACTGATAACAATAGTATAAAACAAGTAAGAAGTGAGGCCTATAGTATGGCAGATATATCTGCTACTAAAACATTATTTAATGATGCCCTTACTATAGCTGTAGGTTGTAAAAACCTATTGGATGTAAAGAATATAAATAGTTATAGTAGCGGTAATGCACATTCGGGTGCTTCGGGTGTTATGTCTATAGCTACAGGTAGATATTATTTTCTAAAGTTGGGTTGGCACTTTGCTCAACAAAAACAAAAGTAAAAGTATGAGACTCAATGTATTCATCTTCATCTTGTTTATAACTGTAAGCTCTTGTGTAAAAGAGGAGTTGGCTGTTCCTGCTCACCAGTCCGGTAATGTTACGGAAGCAGTTGTTGATATTGACCCGACCTACAAGTATCAGGTTTACTTTAGTCTTAAGGATAATAAAGAAGTTGGTCGTTGTCTTAAAACCTCTTGGGATATAGCTTTTCAAGCTAGCGCATCGGGCTATGCTGTTTTTCTTAATAGTGCAAGAGCTATGTATGCCTATAAGCTAGCACAAGCTGATTTTGCAAAAGTGGGCTATAGTGATACTATAGGCATGGCAGCAGCTAAGTGGTGCGATGCACCCAATGGTAATCCGGATAGTACTGTTATAGGTGATTGGCGCGGCAATAAGCCTGTGTACATTATAGACATGGGTTATAATGAAAATGGAATTAGCTTAGGCTTAGCTAAGTTGCAGCTATTGACTGTTACTGATACTACTTATACTTTTAAAATGGCAAGGCTTACAGATGCAGATGTAGCCACTACCACCATAAGTAAAGACACTGCCTACAATGCAGTCTTTTATTCATTAACTACCAAAAGCAGTGTTGCTGTAGAGCCTCCTAAGGCCACATGGGATATATATTTTTCTCAGTACACCCACATTTATAACGATATGCAGCCCAAGGCAACATATTTGGTATCGGGCTGCTTGCTCAATGCTAATAAAACACTAGTAGCTGTTGATAGTACAATACAGTTTTCTACCATAGACTATACTAAAGCCAATAGTTATACCTATACCAATAACAGAGATGGAATAGGTTTTAGCTGGAAGATTTTTAATGGTACACAGTATACCGTAAGCGGTAAAGTCAACTATATGATTAAAACTGTTGACGGTAAGGTATACAAGCTACACTTTACCGGCTTTTACAATGCACAAGGTGTTAAGGGTTATCCTAAGTTTGAGTATGTGCAGTTATAGGTGATGAATACTATATTTTTTGGTGACGGTGGTCATTATTGTAGTTTTTGTGCGGGTTTAGTTTTGCCTAAACTCACTTTAATATGGCGCATACTACTCTATTGCAAAAGTATAATGTACCCACACCTAGGTACACTAGTTACCCTACAGTACCTATATGGCAAGAAGGTATTGATGTAGGTAAGTGGACTAGCGTTTTTGGTGAAGATTTTAAGCAAGAAAATAGTACTCGTGGCATAAGTCTTTATATACATCTTCCCTTTTGTGAGTCGTTATGTACCTATTGCGGATGTAATAAGAAAATAACTACCAATCATTCTGTAGAGGGAGAATATATAGATGCTATTCTTAAAGAGTGGGATATTTACATAAGTCTAATGGATGCAGTTCCTGTTGTTCGTGAATTACATTTAGGTGGAGGCACCCCTACATTTTTTTCTTCCGATAATCTTAAGAAACTTATAAAAGGCATACTCAAAAAAGCAAAAATTCATCCTAATCACGACTTTAGTTTTGAAGGTCATCCTAATAATACTAC
>CAYWUY010000054.1:0-6291 GCA_964461535.1 uncultured Flavipsychrobacter sp. | reverse complement strand
TGTTTCGATTTGTATATTCAGCGTACTAAAAATCAGGAAACTGCCAATAAGTTTAGCAAGGCTATCTAAGATTTTTTAAAGTAATTGTTGTGATAGGGTATAGCCAATGTGAAAAAATATTGCCACATTTGCAATATCTACTCTACAAAACACTTTAAATTAACTAATAACATGAGGCCGGAGAGCTTAATGATGTCGTATGGCTACAAGCCTGAACTTTCTGAAGGGGCAGTAAAAAGTCCTATTTTCCAAACATCAACATTCGTGTTTAAGACAGCCGAAGAGGGTAAAGCCTTCTTTGAGGTGGCTTATGGTTTGCGCAAGCAAAGCGAAGGCGAAGAAATGGGTTTGATATATAGTCGTATCAATAACCCGGATATGGAAATCTTAGAGGAGCGTTTAAAACTATGGGATGGTGCAGAAGAATGTGCCATATTTGAAAGTGGTATGTCTGCCATTACCACAGTATTATTAGAATTTTTAACTCCCGGAGATTTATTGCTAATCAGCACGCCATTATATGGTGGTAGCGATCACTTTGTTAAAAAGATATTGCCTAAGTATAATATTCAGGTAGCTACGTTTACTGCCGATAATACTAAGGAAGAGATTATTGAAATAGTAAATAAATCGGGTAGAGCAGATAAGTTGGCTATGGTATACATAGAAACGCCTGCTAACCCTAACAATGATTTAATAGATATAGAGTGCAGTAAAGCCATTGCAGACCATTTTTCTACTGCCGAAAGACAAGTGCTTTTAGCAGTAGATAACACCTATATGGGTCCAGTATGGCAGCACCCTATGAAGCACGGTGCTGATCTTATTATGTATTCGGCAACTAAGTATATTGGTGGCCATAGCGATGTTATTGCTGGTGCTGTATTAGGTTCTAAGTCTTTAATGAAGCGAGTAAAAGGTCTTAGAACATTTTTAGGAAATATGGCTGGTCCTTGGACGTCTTGGTTGCTATTGCGTAGCTTAGAAACCTTGAAGGTAAGAATGGATCAACAAGCTATAAATGCTGAGCATGTTGCTGCTTTCTTAAATACGCATCCTATGGTGGAGAAGGTATATTATTTAGGAAACCTTACAGAGAAAGATGGTGCTAAATACCAAACCAAACTTCGTCAATGCAATTCTAATGGCGCTATGATATCATTTGATATTAAAGGCTCTGAACAAGAAGCTTTCAAATTCTTAAATGCTTTAAAGCTTATTAAGTTGGCAGTTAGCTTAGGTAGTACTGAAAGCTTGGCAGAGCATCCGGCTACCATGACGCATGCCGATGTTGACCCAGCTCATAAAATAGAATTATCTATATCTGAAAAGATGGTACGTTTATCGGTAGGGGTAGAGTATCATGGTGATATTATATCAGATATAGCCCAAGCGCTGGAAGCAGCATCTAAATAATTGTATATTTTAAATGTTTTATATGTGCAACGCCCTCGTTACTAATTAGTGGTAACGGGGGCGTTGTATTAACAATACTTTATTACGAGTATAGTCGTTACTTGTCACTTTTTTCTATCAATTTTGCGCTTATATGTCATATAAAAAGGCACTACTATTTTCACTTTCATTACTGGCTGTAGGTAGCTCATCTGTTGCATTTGCACAAGGGGCGCCCGGTACAGCTAAGGAAGTAGCCACTGTTGGTAAGGTTTCCGGTACCCTAAAAGATGCACAAAACGCGCCTGTATCTTACGCTACAGTAACACTTATGAGAAAAGATTCCTCTATAGTTAATGGAGATTTATCTAAAGACGATGGTTCTTTCTCTATAGCTCCTACAGGTTTGGGAGATTTTTTGTTGCGTGTGGAGTCAATAGGTGTAACTACACGTTTTTTTAATGTTAGTATAACTGCCGATAAGCCAGAGCGTAATATGGGTAGCATTAGTTTATCAGCTACATCTACATCGTTAAAGCAGGTAGATATAGTAGCCGAAAAACCTGTAGTACAGCTTAAGGTAGATAAAAAGGTATTTAATGTAGAAAAGAACATTACCTCTTCGGGAGGTAGTGCTACAGATGTATTGCAAAATGTACCTTCGGTATCAGTAGGCACCGACGGTGATGTTAGCTTACGTGGCAAATCGGGCGTTACCATACTTATAGATGGTAAGCCGGCTACTATGCTGGGCTCTGATGTAGCTTCGGCTTTGCAAAGCTTACCGGCTTCTAGTATTGAGAGTGTAGAGGTTATTACCAATCCGTCTGCCAAATATGATGCACAGGGTACTACAGGTATAATCAACATTATTACTAAAAAAGATGGCAGGCTAGGTATTAATGGCAATATTACTTTGGGTGCAGGTACCAGAGATAAGTATAATGGTAATGCCGGCATTAATATTCGTAAAGGTAAGTGGAGCGCTTTTGCCAATGCCAGTTTCCGACTGAATAGGACATTTAATAATGTAACCACCGACCGTACAGATAAGGCCACTGTTGCAGACCCTATGTCTTATCATACTTACGAGCATGTACCACGTCAGTTCAATGGTACGTTTAATAGTCTTGGTGTCACTTATGATCCTAATAAGTTTAACTCATTCACATTTACACAAAATATAAATGTAATGACGCATGCTTTTCAAGACTATTCAGACTATACAGTTTATCCTAATACTACACAGTCGGGTCAGTCTTACTATCATCAGTATAGGTATAGTAATGCATCTGGTGGGCCAGTATCTTTTTCTTCAGCTTTCGATTATAAGCATAAGTTTAAGAAAAAGGATGAAGAACTAAATATAGATGCCACTTTTGCTGCCACTAATGTGCAGCGTGTGCAAGACTATATTACCCGCAATGATAGTAATGGCGGAACACTTACATTCCCTACTGTTTATCAAAATGCACCTAGCCAGGGAGGCAATAATTCATTAAATGCTTGGGCCGACTATACCAACCCGCTTTTTACTAAAAATGGTAAATTAGGTATGGGGGTAAAAACGCAGATATTCTGGTTCAACAGTAATAATACTATGGATGGTGGTCCATTCATATATACCGATGCTAACAATAAAGTAGTTGATAATACGCTGCGTACTAAATATGATTACATACAACAAATACATGCTGCTTATGTAAACTGGAGCGATCAGGTAGGTAAGTTCAGTTATCAGCTAGGTTTACGTGGCGAGATAGCTACATATGATGGTAATTACGAAACTTCAGGTCCTGCTGCTACACTACACAACAGCTTTGAAAATCTTTTTCCTTCAGCATTCTTTTCTTATCAGTTAAAAGATCAGCAGAGTGTTTATCTTAACTATAGCCGAAGAGTAAACAGACCTAACTTTTTTCAGTTAATACCTTATTTAGATCTTTCTAACCCTAGTACTGTAAGCACTGGGAATCCGGCTTTGATACCTGAATTTATTAATAACATAGAGGTAAGTTATAGCCGATTAGATAAAAAAGGTAATAACATTATACTAAGTGCATATTATCAGTACACCGAGAACTTGATAGAACGTATAACTCAACCTGATACTTCCGGTTTGCTAAGAGTTATGCCACAGAATATAGCTAGTGGTACTACTTTTGGTGTAGAAGGTATTGGCAATCTTAAATTCACACCTATTTGGGATGGTACTGTAAATGTCAATTTATTCCAGAATAGTTTGGTGATAGGCGAAAATGCCAGCTATTCTAAATACTTCTCTAATAATAGTGGTTTTGGTTGGTTTGGTAAGTTCAATACTAATTTGAAATTGCCTAAGAACTTCTCTTTACAAATGAATGCTAACTATGAGTCTCAAAAAGTAATTTCTCAAGGAAACGTAAAAGACTCTTATTGGATAGATTTAGCACTTAAAAAGAGCTTCTTAAACAATAAGGTGAATGTAGTTATCAACTGTTCTGATATTTTTAAGACTCGTAGATTCATTAATAACTACTATCTTTCTACCTACGACCAAACTATTAATCGTGTAAAGGAAACCCGAATAGGTAATATATCTATAACCTATCGTTTTGGTAAATCTGACTTTGGCAAGAATATTGCAGGAGAAGGTATGAAGCGCAGCAGAGAGGAGTCTCGTAAAAAAGACGATGTGAAGCCAAACACTGAAGATAGAGGCAAGAACATGAAGGAAGGTGATAACGATAATGATCAAAGTGGTGGTGGCGGAGCAGCTCCTGCAGGCGGTGGTAAAAAAGAAAGTAAATAATAAACAGCAATGAAGAAAATAAGCCGTATCAGCCTTTTGGCTTTGTTATATGTAGTATTGGCACAGCCTGTGCAGGCTCAGCTATTGCGCGATTATGTAAATGATGCCGGTAAGCTATTAAGTGGCAATAAGAATAAGGATAAAAATAGTGAAACTGTAACCTATACCGAAATAGTTGCCGGGCTAAGAGAGGCGCTGCAAGTAGGGGCTCAAAATGCTACAAAGTCCTTGTCGTTAAAAGATGGCTTCTTTGGTAATGCCATGGTAAAAATAATGATGCCACCAGAGGCTAAAAAGGTAGAAAATACCTTGCGCCAGATAGGTATGGGCAGCTACGTAGATAAAGCTATACTATCTATGAACCGCGCAGCAGAAGATGCAGCACAGCAGGCGCTGCCTATTTTTGTAAATGCCATAAAAGGTATGAGTATACAAGATGCGGTAACTATACTAAATGGCCCCAATAATGCGGCTACAGAATACCTAAAAAGCAAAACTACAGCACAGCTTACAGCGGCTTTTCGTCCTGTTATCAATCGTTCTTTAGAGAAGGTGAATGCAACCAAATATTGGGCTGAACTTTGTGAGGTGTATAACTCCCTACCAACAACATATAATAAAGTAAACCCTGATTTAGCGGGATATGTAACACAAAAGGCACTAGATGGTGTATTTCATCATATAGCTGATGAAGAAACTAAAATAAGGCTAAATCCGGCAGATAGGGTTACTGATTTACTTAAAAAGGTATTCTCATACAAAAAGAAATAATTCTAGTAAGCGCCTCCCAAAAGGGCGCTTTATCATTATATAACTTTGCAGTAAGCTTCTTTTGTAGTAATTTAATTTCGGTTGAATTTTTATTAATATGGTTGCGGCACCAATACCTGTGGACGATCATTTGCGTCTAATTGAATTATATAAATATGAACTCTTAGATACCCCTTACGAACAAGAGTTTGATGAAATTGTAAACCTGGCATCGCGCATATGTAATGTGCCTATGTCGCTAATAACACTAGTAGATAGTAATAGGCAGTGGTTTAAGGCAAAATATGGATTGTCTGGTGAGCAAACTGATAGAAGTGTATCGTTTTGTGGCCACGCTATAGCTAGTGATAATCTTTTTGAGGTAAGAGATGCCCAAGAAGATGAACGGTTTTATGATAATCCTTATGTACTTGGTGAACCCTTTGTGCGCTATTATGCAGGTATACCCCTTGTAACCGGTTCCGGGCATAAGTTAGGTACCTTATGTGTTATAGATACTATTCCTAGAAATATAGATAGCGAGCAGGTGAAGGCCTTGCAAACGCTCAGTAATCAGGTAATGAAATTGTTTGAGCTTCGCTTGAAGAATAAAGAGCTGAAGAAAATAACAGAAGTACACCAAAAGCTACTTACTATACTAGCGCATGATGTTAGAGGGCCATTATCTGCCATACAAAGCTCTTATGAGCTTAAAAAGCTAGGCTATTTAACAGATGAAGATATACAGGAGTTTGATAGAATGATACCTCTGCAAGTTAGCAGAACGCTATTGTTGCTAAATAGTACCGTAGAGTGGGGTAAGCTACTTATTACCAATCATAAGGAAGCCAGTGAATTTGTCAATCTTTTTCAGGTATGTAATAGCTGTTTCGACCTAATGGCAGTACATGCACGAACTAAGAACAATATGCTGGTTAATAAAGTGCCGCCTGCACTTGAAATGAATATGGTAAAAGAAGGGCTGGACTTTGTATTAAGAAACTTATTGAATAATGCAAATAAGTTTACAGAAAATGGAACCATAACTGTAGAAGCTGATTTGTCTGACAATCAGTTATGTATTATGGTAGCAGATACAGGTATTGGCATGAGTGATGAGCTGCAACTATCTATTAACGAGCGCAGTTGGTTGCCCATAAATGAAGGTACACACAATGAAAAGGGCAGTGGAGTAGGTTTAAAATTGATAAATGAATATCTGCATAGCATAAATGGAGCCATACGCTTTGAAAGTGAGCTAGGTAAGGGTACAAAGGTTATTATTAGTTTTAAAATGGTGTAGTGTAGCTTATATACTTATTTTCTATCCGCTAGTGTTGCTAGCGGATTTTTTT
>CAYWUY010000053.1:18430-20970 GCA_964461535.1 uncultured Flavipsychrobacter sp. | reverse complement strand
TAGTTGCAGAAATATGGAATGAGTTTGTTGCGACTGCATCAAACCCATTTGGGTACTAATGAAGGGGTAAATAACACCAAAACAACATAGGGTGCTTCAATGAAGCACCCTATGTTTGTATAAAGACAACTATAAAAAACTATTTATCGTAACCTTGCTGACGGCGATAGTCAGTGTAACCTTGATCTTCAGTACTAGTGAACACAAGGCAGAAGTGACCAAGTAAGCAAAGTGCCCATGCAGCAATTATCCAAGCTTGCCAAGGATATGCCCATCCGTTTACACTTTGTTTATTATTAATCCACTGCATAATTGCCGAACCAATAATAAAAACTACTGTATGCACCACTAGCATTGATATTTGGCCGGAGGTTGGTTTTATCTTCTTAGGCATCTCTTAAAAATTTATTGCGCAAATATAACATCAATCTGTCAAAAATGAAATAGTTACTGTTGAAAACAATAATTATTTGACCAAAAAAGATAATGACATATATTAGCAGAAAATATGAATATAATGAAAAACAAACACTTACCTATTTTAACTAAAACACTAGCATTAGTTGCATTAACTGCCATACTAGCATCGTGCAGAATGTACTATGGCGCAAACTACCAAAGCAGCACAGCTAAGTATAAAGGGCCAACTTACAATTCACCGGGCTTTAGATAAAAAAGCAGCATATTAAATATGCTGCTTGAAATATTCGTAAGTTTTCTTCAAACCTTCAGCTCTATCTACTTTAGGCTCCCAACCTAATATAGTTTTCGCTTTAGTAATATTTGGTTGCCTTTGCTTAGGATCGTCCTGAGGTAGCGGCTCAAATACTATTTTAGATTTTGTGCCGGTTAGTTTTACTACTTCTTCAGCAAACTGAAGCAACGTAATCTCAGCTGGATTTCCAATATTTACAGGCTTATGATAATCAGATAATAACAATCTGTAAATACCATCCACTAAGTCATCGCAATAGCAAAATGAACGAGTTTGAGAACCGTCACCGAAAACGGTTATATCTTCTCCTCTTAAAGCTTGACTCATAAAAGTTGGTAGTGCACGGCCATCATCCAGACGCATACGAGGACCATAAGTATTAAATATTCTTATAATCCTTGTTTCTACTCCATGAAAATTATAATATGCCATTGTGATGCTCTCCATGTAGCGTTTTGCTTCATCATACACACCTCTTGGACCTATTGGGTTCACATTACCCCAGTACTCTTCAGTTTGTGGGTGAACTAGAGGATCGCCATATACCTCAGAAGTTGAGGCTACAAGTATTCTGGCACCTTTAGCCTTTGCTAAACCTAATAAATTATGAGTACCCATTGCACCTACTTTCAATGTTTGTATAGGCATTTTTAGGTAATCAATAGGACTAGCCGGAGAAGCAAAATGTAGAATATAGTCAATATTACCAGGCACATGAACAAATTTGGTAACATCGTGATGATAAAACTCAAATTCTTTTACCGGAAACAAGTGCTCTATATTCTTCATATTACCTGTTAGTAGGTTATCCATACCTACTACTAGATAGCCCTCTGCTAAGAATCTATCGCATAGGTGAGAGCCCAAAAAGCCAGCAGCACCCGTAATTAATATTCTTTTTTTCATCAGCCTTATTTAATACTTTCTAAATTCTGAATAAACTCTATTTTTTCAATGGAACTCTACCCATGCTTTCGTAGTAAAAGTTTAATTCTTCCATTTTTTCTAAAGAGTAAACATTTCTACCGTCGAAAATGCATTGTTGCTTCAATAAAGAAGAAATTTTAGCAAAATCCGGATTCCTAAACTCACTCCACTCAGTTACTACTACCATAGCATCAGCACCTTCAAGGGCCTCATATTGTCCTGGAGCAAATTCAATTTTATCACCATAAATCTGCTTAACGTTCTCCATTGCCTCAGGGTCAAAAACAGAAACTTTAGCACCTGCAGACAGCAATTCATTAATTAAATCTAAAGCTGGTGCATCTCTAATATCATCAGTTTCTGGCTTAAATGCTAATCCCCAAATACCAAATTTTTTACCAGTCAAATCGTTTCCGAAATGATTTTTAATTTTTTTACCAAGTATTTTCTTCTGATCATCATTTACTTTCATAACTGTATTGATGATTTGGTAATCATAATCTAACTCCTGAGCTGTAAATGCTAAAGCTTTTACATCTTTAGGAAAACAACTTCCACCATAACCTATACCCGGGAATAAGAATCTTTTACCAATACGGCTATCGCTACCCATACCTATTCTAACCCAATCAACATTAGCTCCAGCTCTTTCGCATAGGTTAGCCATTTCATTCATAAATGAAATACGCATTGCCAAATATGAGTTAGCAGCATATTTTGTCATTTCAGAAGAACGCTCATCCATGAAATAAATTGGATTTCCTTGACGAACATATGGTTGATATAATTCATCCATTACTTTTCTAGCCTTTTCCGATTTAGTACCTATTACTATTCTATCAGGCTTCAAAAAATCTTCTACAGCAACACCCTCTCTTAAAAATTCAGGATTAGAAAC
>CAYWUY010000053.1:0-18330 GCA_964461535.1 uncultured Flavipsychrobacter sp. | reverse complement strand
AATGACATTACATCGCACTATACTGTACCACAGAATGTGGAAGCTATATTAAAAAAAGCATGTTACGATTGCCATTCTAATAATACCTACTATCCATGGTATAATAATGTTCAACCTATTTCCTGGTGGATAAATGACCATATAAAAAGTGGAAAAAAGCATCTTAATTTTTCGGAATTTGCATCATATAAAATAAAACGAAAATACAAAAAATTAAAAGAAACTGTAGAGGAGATAAATGAAGGGGAAATGCCCATGAGTAGCTACACTTTAATGCACAAAGAAGCAAAATTGACAGATGATGAAAAATTATTGGTTACTAATTGGGCCAATAATTTAGCTAACGAAATTGCAACAACTTATCCCGACAGTTTAAAATAAACAACATTAGTTTAATCGTATTTGAAGAAAGTAATTTTCTTATTCACTTATCTTCGTTTTTGAAATTAGTATTATGGCGTTAATTAAATCAATATCAGGTATTAGGGGAACCATAGGTGGTGTACCCGGAAAAAGTTTAACTCCAATAGATGTAGTAAAATTTACTACTGCTTATGGAGCATGGGTAGCTAATCAAGGTGATAGTAAAAAAATAATAATAGGTAGAGATGGGCGAATATCGGGTGGTATGGTTAGGGATTTAGTAGCTGCTACACTACAAGGCATAGGTTGCGAGGTTATAGACTTAGGACATAGCACTACCCCAACTGTAGAGATGGCTGTAAAAATGGAACAAGCTGCCGGAGGTATAATACTTACAGCTAGCCATAACCCTAAACAGTGGAATGCATTAAAATTACTTAATAAAGATGGTGAATTTCTAAGTGCAGCAGATGGTCAGTGGATACTTGACTATGCTGAGAAAAACGACCATGCATATGCCGAGATAGACAACATAGGTAGCGTTACAACAAACGACACTTATATACAAAAGCACGTAGAAGAGATTTTAAAACACCCTCTTGTAGATGTAAATGCTATTAAAGCTCAAAATTACAAGGTAGTTGTTGATGCGGTTAACTCAACAGGAGCCATAAGCGTCCCACCTTTATTAAAGGCAATAGGTGTTAATGATGTAATTGTAATTAATGAGGAGGTTACAGGACACTTTGCACACAACCCTGAGCCACTACCAGAGAATCTAGTAGACTTGTGTGAAGCAGTAACTAATAATAATGCTACTATGGGCATAGCTGTAGACCCAGACGTTGATAGATTATGTTTTGTATGCGAAGACGGTTCTCTATTTGGTGAAGAATATACACTTGTAGCTGTAGCAGATTATATTTTAAGCAATAAAAAAGGGAATACTGTATCTAATCTTTCCTCTACACGTGCACTTAAAGATGTAACCGTAAAGCATGGGGGACAATATTTCCCAAGTGCTGTAGGAGAAGTGAATGTAGTTAAGAAAATGAAGGAAGTAAATGCTGTTATAGGCGGTGAAGGTAATGGAGGAATCATTGTTCCTGAGCTGCACTATGGCCGCGATGCATTAATAGGCATTGCTTTATTCTTAACACACCTAGCAAAAACCGGCAAAACAGTAAAAGAACTAAGAAATACTTATCCTAACTACTTTATATCTAAAAACAAAATAGAACTATCTGAAGACATAGATGTAAAGAGCATTTTTGAAAAAATAAAAACAAAATATGCTGCATACCCTATAAACACAGAAGATGGACTACGTATAGATTTTGAAAGCAATTGGGTACACTTAAGAACTTCTAATACTGAACCAATTATTCGTATTTATTCTGAAAGTGAAACAGAAGCTACAGCGAATGAACTAGCACAACGCATAATGAGCGATATTAAAGAAATGATGGGCTAGTAGCCTTTAAAAACTTTAAGTATACTAAGAGAGCCACTACAATAAGTGGCTCTCTTCATGTTAAGTATTTCTTACTGAGCTAGTACCCTAGCAGCCTCATCAAATAGTTTCTGTTTATCTATAGACACAACTCCTACTTCTTCGCATACCAAACCACCAGCTAGATTTGAAATTTCAGCCATCAGATGTACATCATTGCTAAGTGCATAAACCATTGCCGCAGTAGCTATTACAGTATCTCCTGCACCAGATACATCTGCAATATTGCGTATGTGGGAAGGTATAATGCTTGCCATATGCTCTTTAGCATAGAACACCCCCTTCTCTGAAAGCGTTATAAAAGTAATCTGGTGCTCTAAATGATTTGCTAGGGCATGATGAACCTCTAACATAGATTTATTATCTACGTTATCAATATTCAGATTAAGACCTTCTCTTACTTCTTTAAGATTGGGCTTGAATATGGTAACATCTTTGTAGGAAAGAAAATTCTTCTTCTTAGGATCTACTGCTGTAATTATCCCAATTTCTTTACAATGAGCAGTTATATGATTGATCACATTCTGCTTCAATACCCCTTTATTATAGTCCTCAAATATTACTACCTGAGGTTTTACTCTTTGTAAAAACCGAAGAACAGCATCAATAAACGGGTGTTCTTCTTCGGTAAATAAGTCATCAGTTATCTCATCATCAAGCCTTAGCATTTGCTGATTTCTACTTAATACACGCACCTTTGTTGTGGTAGGACGTTGTTTACTTTTATGTATTAGAGTAGTATCAATTCCAGCCTTTTCGGCAAGGTCTATAAGTATTGTTCCATCAGCATCGTCGCCTACTACACTAGCTAGCGTTACCTTGGCACCAAGTGCTTTACAATTTAGTGCTACGTTTGCTGCACCACCTAATCTGCTCTCGCGCTTATTTAAAGCAACCACTGGCACAGGTGCCTCAGGAGATATTCTATCTACACTACCCCACCAATAGTTATCAAGCATTACATCGCCCACAACTACAACATGAAGATTGTTCATGCTATCAAACAGGCTACTAAGCTCTATTTTGTCCATTGTCTTGTTTTCTAGAAAAATAATATAACGGTATACCACTAAGTACTATGAGTAGCCCCATACCGGCATACTGAGTTTGTTCTTTTAATAAAATGACGCAAATAATAGCAGCCAATACTATATAAATGGCAGGGATAACAGGATATCCAAACGCTTTATATGGCCTAGGAATATTGGGCTGAGATCTCCTCAATTTAAAGATTCCTCCAATAGTAAGAATGTAAAATAACAATACAGTAAATACAATATAATCTAGCAGATTACCATACTGTCCGCTCAAGCAAAGACCCGAAGCCCATATACATTGCATCCATAATGCCTTAGATGGAACTCCCTTACTATTTAAACTACCGGCACTTTTAAGAAACAGACCATCTTTTGCCATAGTGTAATAGACCCTGGCACCGGATAATATTAGGCCATTATTGCAACCAAATGTTGATATCATTATGAGCACACCAATTAGCTTAGCTCCATTACTGCCAAATATTTTTAAAGCAGCTGCTGTTGCAACTCTATCAGCAGGAGCATGAGCAATTTCTGGTATAGTCATTACATGTAAGTACATAAAATTCATACTTACATATAACAATGTTACTACTAGAGTTCCGATAAATAAACTCAATCCAATATTTCGCTCCGGACGTTTTAACTCTCCTGCTATGAAGGTGACGCTGTTCCAAGCATCACTTGAAAACAATGCACCTACCATAGCTACACCTAAAGCAGAAACTAAAGCACCTCCACTTAATGAAGTGTGATTAATTGCGTCAGCATCTTTACTAATAGAAAAAGAAGTCCACGCATTTGTCCAATTTGCAGACCAAACACCATTATCGGTTATAAGGCTAAACCCAAAGATTATTAATGCTGCTATTGCTAACATTTTAGCAGTTGTAAATAACAACTGTATCCACTTACCACTTTTTACACCTCTTGTATTAATATAAGTTAGCAGCACTATAGTAACTATACCAACTAACTGGGCAGCATTAATGTGAAAACCATCTTTGGCACCGTAAAGTATATTTTCGTCGCTTAAGCTTGGATATATATAACCTGCGAACTTGCCAAACGCTACACCCACAGCAGCTATTGTACCCGTTTGAATAACAGCAAAAAACGACCAACCATAAAGAAAACTGTAAAATCTACCGAAGGCTTCGCGTAAATAAATATATTGTCCACCTGCCTGCGGAAACATACCACTAAGTTCGCCATAGCTTAGTGCTGCAGTTAATGTAATGAAACCAGATAATAGCCATACTGCAACTAACCACCCCGCACTACCTACATGCCTTACTATATCAGCACTAACTATAAATATACCAGAACCTATCATGGAACCTATTACCAATAAGGTGCCATCAAGTAAGGTTAAAGACCTGCGAAAAGATGAGTTATTATTGTCCAAATGGTTTTGAGTGTTTAGCTACGTTTATTTTTTCACTTCTGCTGCTCCAGATTTATTCATTCCGTCTATTACATCTTTAGTAATATCATACTTAGGATTGGCGTACATTATTGGAGACCCTCCACCAGCAGAATAAGAAAGGATATAATCGTACTTCTTGTCTTTATTATAACCTACCAAGAAAGAATCAAGACGCTTTTTCAAGTCTTTATTAAACTCCTCACGCTCTTTCATTAGTTGGTCAGTAAGGGCTTGTCTTCTATTCTCTAAACTTTGCTGCATCAGCATCAATTGTTTTTCCGCAGCTTGTATTTCTGTTTGCGTCATAGTCTGTGCCTTGCGCTGCATTTCCTGACCTTTTTGCTGCATTTGCACATAAGATTGCTGTAATTCGGCCTCTCCTTTTTCCTGATTTTTTTGAAACTCATCTCTTTTAGTCTTTAGAAAATCATAGTGAGCTTCAAAGGAATCTAAATTCACATAGGCTATTTTCAACCCTGTAGCACCATCAGTGGGAGCAGCGCCTGAAGATGCACCACCACCTGAGTTTTTACAAGAAATAGCAAAAAAGGATATCAACACGAAAAACAAGCCGAAGTTGAAAAATGTCTTTTTCATTAAAAAATAATATTATTTATAAATATACGCCCAAAAGTAATAGTTTATAGTACTAGTACTTTCGAAAAAAAGTTAAAAATAATAAGATACCGCCTATTATTATATACAATACCAGTATATCAACAAAAAAGGAGCGTAAAGCTGCCGCCCTACGCTCCTGCAAATAGAATAAACTAATTATATATTGAACTTAATACCCTGCGCCAAAGGCAATTGAGTACTCCAGTTGATAGTATTAGTCTGGCGACGCATGTAAGCTTTCCAGCTATCGCTACCACTTTCTCTACCGCCACCGGTCTCTTTTTCACCACCAAATGCACCGCCTATTTCAGCACCACTTGTACCTATATTCACATTAGCTATACCACAATCGCTACCTTCATGAGATAAGAATTGCTCCATCTCTCTCATATTTAGTGTCATAATAGAAGAAGACAAACCTTGAGGAACACCATTTTGTATAGCAATAGCCTCTTCTGTTGTTCTATACTTCATAATGTATAGTATAGGTGCAAAAGTTTCGTGTTGCACTACTTCCCAATTATTTTCAGCTTCAATTATACATGGCTTTACATAGCAACCACTTTCATAACCTTCACCTGAAAGCACACCACTTTTCACCACTTCTTTGCCACCTGCTTTCTTAGCTTGCTGCACAGCAGCACTATATGCCGCTACAGCATCTGTATCTATTAGAGGACCTACATGTGATGTTTCATCTAAAGGATTACCAATTACAAGTTGCTTATAAGCACTAGTTAGTTTTTTCTTAAAGGCATCATACACGCTTTCATGTATAATTAAGCGACGTGTTGTAGTACATCTTTGTCCGGCTGTACCTACGGCACCAAAGACTGCTGCTCTAAGCGCAATATCTAAATCTGCATTAGCAGTAACTATTATAGCGTTATTACCACCTAACTCTAATAATGACCTACCTAGGCGAGCTGCTACAGCAGCACCTACAGCTTTACCCATACGTGTAGAACCTGTAGCTGACACTAGAGGAATTCTTGTATCTGCACTCATCCATTCTCCTGTTTCTCTTCCACCTACTACCAATCCGCATACACCCTCAGGAACATCGTTTGCTTTAAATACTTCTGCAATTATGTTTTGACAAGCAATAGCAGATAAAGGAGTTTTTTCAGATGGTTTCCATACGCAAGTATCGCCACAAACCCATGCGATAGCAGTGTTCCAAGCCCACACAGCAACAGGAAAATTGAAAGCACTAATAATACCTACAACACCTAGTGGATGCCACTGCTCATACATACGATGACGAGAACGCTCACTATGCATGGTTAAGCCATATAATTGACGAGAAAGACCTACAGCAAAATCGCAGATATCTATCATCTCCTGTACTTCACCAAGGCCTTCTTGTAGGCTTTTACCCATTTCATAAGATACTAATCTACCCAATGGATCTTTATATTTTCTTAAAGCCTCACCAAACTGACGTACAACTTCACCACGCTTAGGTGCAGGCCACATTCTCCATTCTTTAAAAGCATCATGAGCTTTTGCTACCACTTCATTGTAAGTATCGTTAGTAACGCTAGTAACCGATGCTATTTTCTTTCCGTCTACAGGAGAAAAAGAATCAATTTTCTCTCCACCGGCAGCTATCCAATTAACGCCTGTAGATGCGCCTTCATTTATCTTTTGTATGCCTAATTTGCTAAGCACTTTATCCATTTTCATAACACTACGTTTGTTTTGAGTGCCGCAAAATTAGGCTTTTTTATACTCATTCCTGATTTTACGTTTATAAGAAAATGATAATTTATAATTACGCAGTCCTATAACAGCAACAGTATATTTAATTTAACTTTACAGTATGTTACTTCACATTCACCCAGACAATCCACAGCCAAGAAATATAAAAATGGTAGTAGACTGTCTGAAAAATGGCGGCATTATAATTTATCCTACTGATACAATCTATGGTATAGGGTGTGATATATACAATGCCCAAGCAGTTGAAAAAATTGCACGTTTTAAAAAGGTAGACTTAAAAAAAGCTAACTTCTCATTTATATGTAGCGACTTGAGTCATCTTAGTGACTTTACTAAAAGTGTAGACACACCTATATTTAGGATGCTTAAAGCAACTCTGCCAGGCCCTTACACCTACATTATGCAGGCTAGCAAACTGGTACCTAAACTTTTTAAAAGTAAAAAAGACACCGTAGGCATACGTGTTCCTGATAATAAAATATGCCAAGAAATAGTAAAAGAACTTGGCAATCCTATAATGAGTACCTCTCTGCCTATGGATGCTGATGTAGAGTATTACACTGACCCCGAAATAATGCATGACCTATTTGAAAATCAAGTAGACATTGTAATATATGGCGATATTGGAGGTATTGTACCCTCTACCATAGTAGATTGCACTAGTGGTATTCCCACATTAGTAAGAATAGGCGCCGGCCCCTGGGATTTTGATGAATAATAATTGTGCTTATTGCGTATTTTAGCCACACAATTATTTCAAATGGACACACAATTGGGAATTGGTTCAAGAGTAGACCATCAGCATTTTGGAAAAGGGGTTATTGTAGATGTAGCTTCTGAGTTTTATATCATTTGGTTTAAATCTCAACAAGACACTAAAAGTATTAGCAAAGACTATGAAGGACTAAAGGTAGTAGAGGCTGCTAGTGCTGATGCACCTAGCGAGCACATAACTATTGCAGACATAGAGCAAGCCTTACACAATATTTTAGATCAGCGCCTACACGACACTCAAATAGTACCCATAGCGCAACGCTGGCGCAGAGGCACCATGATACTAAAACCCGGAGACAGCACACTACAATCAAAAGAAGTTCCTATAGATACTTTCTTCCATAAAATAGTAATGGTGCGCGATAAGCTTAGAGTTATGGAACAAAAAATAAATGCTCATAAAGTAATGGAAGACGATGAAAAAGTAGAACTTCAACAATACATCACCTCCATATATGGTTCACTAACCACATTTAATGTACTATTCAAAGAAACGCATCACCAATTTAAAGGTAGTGGCGGTAAAGAATAAATAAAAGACGAATGGCTAGGATAAAAACCTAGCCATTTTTGTATAAAAACTTCACTATTGTTATTTCATTGGCTCCACTGTATATCCTTCAGCTTTTAGCAGAGCCAAAACACCATTTTTACCACCTAAGTGACCAGCGCCAACAGCTATATATAAGCTATTCTGTTTTACCATTTCCTTTATTTTAGGTATCCACCTTTTATTTCTGCTATCTAAAAAAGCATCCATACTGCCCTGCATATCCTTAGAGTCTGCAATTATGGCATACAGTTTATCAATATCCTGTTTTTTATATGCAGACACCATATTAGCATACTCAGCTTTGGTTTTACCAAACTCATCTATCATTTGCATCAAGCTAATAACCACACTATCATCAGGCATAGAGGTCAACACTTCTATCTGTTCTTCAGGTTTTTCTAACCCCACTATTTCCTTTTTCATTCTTAAAGCCATTCTCATTATACTATCCTCGTAAGAAATAGGGCTAGAACAACCTGTGGCCTTCATTCCTAAAATACTCTCAAGGGCCACTGGCTTCATTTGTTGCAAAAAAGCCATTTCCATACCCATGCTATCTTTCATAAATTTTTTCAGCTTAGCATACTGGGCTTCAGTAAAATAGTCTTTCATTTTCTTACCACTATTATCCATTAGCCCTCCCATTGAAGACATCATAACAGAATTGTCATCCAAATCCATTTCAAAACACACTTTATCTACTTGCTCCACAGCATTTTTCATGGCATTTGTCAGAAAAAAATCTTCAGGACATATCAAATGAATAGTCCCAAAAATGTAAGAGGGTTTACTCATTCCATTACCACTAATTTTCCACAACAATGCATTAGCAGTCTTGTATTTATCTGTAGCTGCGGCACTTACAACTATACACAAGCAGAAAACAAAGAATGGAAGTTTTAAAAAATTATACATCTTATTATTGTTTTAAAAGATATTGAAAACCAAAATACCAATATTTTTCGGTTGCAACTTTAACCGTCATTAAATAATTTTACAATCATTTTAAATACAAATCATATATACAACTGCTAAAATCTATTGTTGGCCAATGATGTTTCTTAACACAGACCGATCTAAAGATATGCCACCACCTGAAAAAGGTAAAATCCTTATTGCGGATCCGTTTCTAAATGACGACTCAGATTTTACAAAATCGGTAGTAGCAATATGCGAACATGGTAGCGAGGGAACACTTGGATTTGTACTAAACAAACCCACTCAAATAAACCTTGCCGATTTGGTACCAGCACTAGAACCATACATAAGACATTTTACCATATACAAAGGCGGCCCAGTACAAACTGATACGCTTCATATATTACACAATATACCAGATATACTGGGTGGCCTAGCTGTTTCGGAAGGAGTCTATTGGGGAGGCTCATATGAAAATCTGCAAGACGGAATAAAAGATGGTACAATAACAGCAGAAAATGTAAAGCTATTTTTGGGTTATTCAGGATGGAGCTCTGGACAACTTTTGGCGGAAATGAAGGATAATTCCTGGCTTATAGGAAATCTTGTGCCTGAATTAGTATTCAATACCGATGATTTAGACGCTTGGAGAATGGCTATAAAAAACCTTGGGCCAGAATATGCTATTTATGCAAATATGCCTTCAAACCCTCAATTAAATTAGTCGCATAAGTTTTACTAATTTTAACCTGTGAATCGCATAATACATAAACTGAACATTGCTGGTATACTTTGCTGCCTACTTTTAGTTTCTTCATGTAAAAAGGAAGATCAAGATATTTTTTCCAAGGTTAAAGGCACTTATTTTTCAATTAACAAGTTCATACTAGAAGAGTGGTCTACCCGTGCTCAAGAAGCTGTAACGTTCAAAAAAACCGTTAAGCTAAATGGCAAAGTAGATAGTAGCTTTGTGAATACCTATAAAATGGATTGGAGTCCTATAATAAAACTATTTTCAGAGGCTGACATTAGTGATAGAAAATATTTAGGTAGATATAATTTCTCCGAATTTACCGACCAAACTGATAATACACACAACTTTCTATACGTAGCCTTAAACAAAGACTTATTTACGCAAAAACTACTTATTAGTGTAGACGAACTAAGCAAAGAAGTAAAAGGCATATACATAGAAACCAACAAATCTAATATTTGGAACAGCACTTACCAGAAGTTGCTGTATTCTCCTAACAGATCAATACAAATACAGCAAATAGAAAAACCACTTATAGGCTCTAAGAAAGATCTTTTAATTTCTTACAGCTCAAAATCTGAATAGTGTATCTGTGCTCAACTTGATAGTATGACAAAAGAAGAGTTTAGTCAGATAATGCCCTCAATACCCCATCAACCTGGGTGTTACAAATATTACAGTAAAGAGAAAGAGTTACTTTATGTAGGTAAAGCAAAAGATTTAAGAAAAAGAGTAAGCTCTTACTTCAATAAAACAGTTGACAACTATAAAACCAGAAGACTCGTTTCCCTCATACACAGCATAGACTTTACTGTAACAGACACAGAACATGATGCTTTCCTTTTAGAGAATTCTCTAATTAAGCATTTCCAACCAAAGTTTAATATTGACCTTAAAGACGATAAAACCTACCCATATATAGTTATCAAAAAAGAAGCCTTTCCAAGAGTATTTCTTACTCGTAGGCTTATAAAAGACGGCTCAGAATATTTGGGGCCATTTACTGGGGTTGGTCGTGTACGAGAGCTGATGGAACTTGTAAAGCAAAATATTCCACTGCGTACGTGTAGCCTAAATCTTAGTCCGGGAAATATTGCAAAAGGCAAGTATAAAGTATGTCTAGAATACCATATAGGCAACTGTAAAGGTCCGTGCGAAGGACTACAGTCCGAAGATGCATATCGCGAAGATTTGATGCAGGTAAGGCATGTACTGAAAGGCAATATATCAGATGTTGTAAAACATCTAAAAAATGAAATGATGCACGCTGCTGCACAACTTCAATTTGAAAAGGCACAGGTCTTAAAGAAAAAAATAGAATCGTTACAGCAATATCAAAGTAAGTCTACAGTAGTAAGCACCCGAATGGACAATGCCGACGTAGCATCTATACGCTCTGATGAGCAGTACTTTTATGTTAATTACATGATGGTAAGTAACGGAAGTATTATTCATACAAAAAGCTTACAGCTAGAACGTAAAGCTGATGAAGAAGAGGTAGATGTATTATCACTAGCATTAGACAATATGCGTGAAACCTTTAGTAGCAATGCTAAAGAGGCTATTGTACCATTACCAATAGATGTTGCAGACCAACAAATAAAAGTTACTATTCCTCAACTTGGTGACAGAAAAAAACTCCTAGAATTAAGTTTTAAGAATGTAGACATCTTTATTCAGGAAATAAAGAAAAAAGCAGCACTACAACTTACAAAAGCTACACAAGAAAGCAATTTGCAATTACTGGAAAATATGCAAGATGCCTTAATGCTACCAGAGCTACCGCTGCATATTGAATGCTTTGACAACTCTAACTTTCAAGGTTCCTTTCCGGTAGCGGCTATGGTCTGCTTTAAACATGGCGTACCTTCAAAAAAAGACTACAGGCATTTTCATATAAAAACGGTTAAGGGCATTAATGATTTTGCTTCTATGAGCGAAATCGTTTATCGCAGATATAAAAGGCTAGCAGAAGAGAATCAACCTTTACCACAGTTGGTAATAATTGATGGTGGTAAAGGACAATTGGGTGCCGCATTAGAGAGTATAGAAAAGCTAGGACTTATAGGTAGAATGACCATAGTAGGCCTTGCTAAAAGAGAAGAGTCAATTTTCTATCCAGGAGATAGCGAGCCGTTGCAGTTACCGTTCGACGATCCTGTGCTCCTTCTCATTCGTCGTATACGAGATGAAGTGCATCGTTTTGGTATAACATTCCATAGACAAACACGCAGTAAGGGAACTATTAAAAATAATTTAGAAGACATACCTGGAATAGGAGAAAAAACAGCTACTGAACTATTAAAAGAGTTTAGATCTGTAAAAAACATCCAAACTATTACTGAACGAGAGCTCACCCGAGTAGTAGGTGCCTCTAAAGCCCGTATAGTGTGGAGCTACTTTCATGAGCAGGAACAAACTAATACCGATACTGAATAAAACATCCTACCATCCAATTAATATTATATGGTTACCTATTTTTATCTAATTTTACCTATCGCAAATGTTTAAATGGGTTTTACTTATACTGTGTATACTGCATGTGCAGGCTATTAAAGCCCAAGAAAAAGGGCAGGTAACTGTGCATGCCGATCCCAGATTATCTGTTTTACTCAATAAAACTAAAATTACTACACAGGAAGAATCTACACCTCCTGTTCAAACAAAAACTAAAATAGTTCCCAATCAAAAATCTAAAAAAACAGTTACAGAAAATACTCCTACTACTTCTGTTATAGAAGAGAAAGAAAGAGAAATAAAGAGAGAAATCTCCAAAGTAAAAACCGGACAAGTTGATGCTGACTATATAAGAGAACGTGAACTAGAAAAAAGCAAAACTAGCACTGGTTCAAACAGAATTAATAAAGATGATGTTTCTTTCATAAAAGAAAGAGAGAAGGAGCGGGAGCGTGAAAAAGATAAGCACAAGAAAACTGAAATAGCTGCTACTACCAATAAAGAAAAGAAAAACATACCTCCTTCATTTGCCGAAAGTAAAGGCGGGCGCTATGCCGGACAAGGATTTAGAATACAAATCTACTATGGCACAGATAGAAACAAAGCGCTACAAGCTAAAGCTAGCTTTATGAGAACCTATCCGGGAATAGCAACTTACCTCACCTATTCTGCTCCTAGCTACAGAGTTCGTGTAGGCAACTATAAGAATAGAGAAGATGCACACGGCATGTTTAAAGAGGCTAGCTCTACTTATAGCCCGTGCATGATAGTGCCCGATGATATTAATATCCGTTAATAAAATAAACAATAATGACAGCTGATATAATTCGTAATAAAGCAAAAGAATACTTCCCTCTAGTACAGTCTATAAGACATCATATACATGCAAATCCAGAATTGTCTTTCAAAGAGTACAACACGGCTGCATTTGTTGTCTCTAAACTTAAAGAATGGCACATAGAGCATACCGCAAATGTTGCTGGAACTGGGATAGTAGCCATAATAAAGGGGAAAAATCCTGATAAAAAATGTATAGCACTGAGATCAGAGTTAGATGCATTACCCATACAAGAAGCAAACAATATTGAGTATAAGTCTAAAAACGATGGCATAATGCATGCATGCGGGCACGATGTGCATACAAGTTGCTTGCTTGGAGTGGTTAAAATACTTGACGATTTAAAAACAGAATGGGAGGGCACCATAAAATTCATTTTCCAACCGGGAGAAGAGATGCACCCCGGAGGTGCAAGCCTTATGATAGCTGCCGGAGTTTTAGAAAACCCTAAACCAGAAGCTATACTTGCGCTGCACGTATACCCTCATTTGCCAAGTGGCACAGTGGGATTTAGAAGTGGGCAATACATGGCTAGTGCAGACGAGATTTACATAACAATAAACGGTAAAGGTGGCCACGCTGCATTACCGCATCAAACAGTAGATCCAATTTCAATAGCAGCACTTATCATTACAGGATTACAGCAAGTCATATCTCGCAAAGGAAATCCTTTAATACCATCAGTACTTACATTTGGAGCCATTAATGGCGGATTTGCTACTAATGTTGTTCCAGACAAAGTGAACATACTTGGCACCTTCCGTACAATGGATGAAACCTGGAGATATGAAGCGCATCAATGGATAAAAGACTACGTAATTAAAACATGCGAAGCTTATGGAGCTTCAGCTGAAGTAGACATTCCTAAAGGATACCCATCATTATTCAATGATCCGGTACTTACACCCAAGGTAGAACAATGGGCTAAAGAATTTTTAGGGAACAGCCAAGTTAAAACACTCAATATGCGCATGGCTGGTGAAGATTTCAGTTTTTACACACATCACATACCAGGTTGTTTTTTTAGAATAGGTACCAATATAAATGATCAACAATTTACTGCCCCCGTGCATAATGCTCATTTTAATATTGACGAAAAGGCTATGGAAACGGGCATGGGCACTATGTGTTGGTTAGCACTAAATGCACTCAAGCAATAAAGTATTGGAATTAGGATACTATAATAACTAAGGGTAGCTCTTCTGGCTACCCTTAGTTATTATACTGAATATCTTTATTTCTTGTTTACTTACTCATCATCATTTTTAGGCTTCTAATACTACTTCTAAGTTTAGATTGTAATAAATCACCAATGCTAATAGATGCTGAAGGTTTAGTGTAAGTAGCAGAAGGTATTGTTTGTATCGCATCCAAGTAATCAGCTAAACATTTCTCCATACTATATTTAGATTCTGCAATAGCTCTAGCAGCTTGCTGACGCTGCATTAATGGTATAGCTGCAATCTGCTGTAGTTTATTTGCTGCATCTTCAATATCCCCTACATCAAATACTCTAAAACAATCTTTAGCCTCTGGTAAACTTTCGCAGTCTTCTATACCACTTACTCTAGTTCCTACAAATCCACAGCCAGCAGCTAATGCCTCCATCATAGCAATTGGAGTTCCCTCAAAATCCGATGTCATCAACATGGCATCTGCTTTCACTAGCCAATTGTGCACTTCCTTTTGAGAAAGCCATCCTCTAAATATTATTTTATCTGCAATTGCACTAGCCTTCACTTTTTTCTCTAAATCAACTCTTGCAGCTTCCCCATCTCCTATTATATTCAATTCAAAATCACAATCTAAAGCATGTAATGCTTCTGCTACCTTCAATAAATCTCCTGAGCGTTTTTGATAATCACTTATTCTACCTACATACACTATTACCAGTTTATCATTTGCTGTAGTTCTAAAATCGGGAGTATGTAACTCTATACCACATGGTATGGTAAAGATTTTCTTCTTATCAAAATCCTTATTCTCTACAAAAACAGTCTTTGTAATTCTATTAGATACTGTTACAAATAATGGGACATCATTTACGTATTGTAACGCATAGTCATAGTAAGGTCTATCATCTGCATGCAATACACCAACTATTGGGTAGCTATCCTTCAATTCTACCGCCGAACGCCATACTGTTGGGTCATCAGACAATATAATTGGCGTACCCAATGGCAAGTGTTTGCTTATTAGCTTCTTATAAACATATGTGCAGTAACTTGGTAAACCAAACTCAAATTCCCTACCTACATAGTCGCTTACAACCTTTACTGTATTAGGCTTTTTGCGTAGAAGTTCTGTCATGGTTTCCCTACCCTTACCGGAATAAAATGTAACGCTTGGTTCTAGTGTTAAAAAATATACTTCCAAGCCCATTGCAGCATATGCAATTGCAGCATCAGCCATCCATCTGGTAACCCCTCCCCTATGGTAAGGGTGGCACAAAAACGCTATACTTTTTATTCCAGACATTATTTACCGTATTGTTCGGTTAGTTGCTTATGCCATATACCTAAGGCTACTATGCGCCATGGCATAAACGTAAAAGGCTTTTTACCTGATATAATTTCAGTTACTTCCTGTTTTAGTTTTGTATCATCTATAATGTGTGCAAAATGTTTGCAGGTATAGTCTATACCATCTAAAAACCATTGTTTGCCCTCGCCCTTCAGCCACAGCTCTTCAGGTGTTACAAAGCCCATTTTATCTCTACGTTTTTCAATAGCTTCAGGCAGTATACCTTTCATGGCTTCTCTTAACACATGCTTGCGAATACCATTTTTATAAAGGTATCTGGCCGGTAGTCCCATTGTAAACTCCACCAGTCTGTAATCCATAAATGGAGTTCTAGACTCAACACTCCAAGCCATTGAATTATGGTCTTCATATCTCAATAAAGCAGGCAGTGGCTCTTGATATAATTGTCTTAATAAATTCTCATTTAGACTATGTGCAGGTGCATCATATATACTTGCAGGCTCTTCACCTTTTATCCAACTAATAGGTGCTTCCTTCTTAAACTTCAGCTTGTTAGGTATCATTCCACCTATACCCGATTTAAATGCTAGATTTATAGCATTCCCAATAAAACCTATTGGGTATCTCCCATGCTCTTTTTTATAAGCTTTAGCTTCTTCCAAAACATCACCATACTTTCCATCCTCAAGCAGCCCTATGTAAAATGCTAAATCATTACCTCCATATCCGGCTAATTGTTCATCAGCCCCTTGGCCGTCAATCATTACTTTTAAATTCACATCATGTGTACATTTAAAAACCGCCCACTGACTGAACTGAGAAGTACTACCGGTAGGCTCATCTTGATGCCAAATAAAACTAGCTACTTCTTGCTGTAACTGTTTAAATGTGGGGAAAGTTTGGTGTGGTCGTGCATGCGTCTTTTCTATCACTTCTTTAGCAAACTGCCACTCATCGTGCTTAGCACTTTCATAACGTGCTGTTACAGTTTCTTGACCTGCATGGTCTCCAGACTGTTCAAGTAAATCAGCTGCAATACAAACTATACTGGAAGAGTCTAAACCACCTGACAAACAAGAGCCAACAGGCACATCAGACCTCAATCTTAATTTAACAGCGTCTATTAAAATGCTACGCAATTCCTTTACGGCACCATCAAAACTACCTGTCCATTTTTTAGGTTGTAGCGCATACCACTTTACTAAATTAAATTCTGTACCTGGTTTCTTTAAATCCAAATACATGTAATGACCCTGAGGCAAATATTTTATCTCTTTATCAAAAGTATCATAGGTATGATCTACTGCACCAGTTGCCAAATACTGCCTTACCACCTTTTCATTGATGTTAGGTTTATATTCAGGGCAAGTTCTTATTTGCTTAATCTCAGATGCAAGGTATAATGCCTTAGAACCATTATAGTAAAACACAGGTTTCACACCAAATCTATCTCTTACTACAAATAGCTCCTGCTTGTTATAATCTAGGATACTAAATGCAAACATACCATTGAACTTATCTAAGCATTTAGTGCCCCATTCTGCCCATGCATGCAATATTACTTCTGTATCAGATGTTCCAAAAAAAGTATGACCAAGGAGCTCTAGTTCCGCTTTTATTTCTAGATAATTATATACCTCTCCATTAAAAGAAATAGCTAAGCCACCTTTTTCATAAATCATAGGCTGATGACCCGCCGGAGATAAATCTAAAATAGATAATCGCCTGTGACCAAAACCAACCCTAAAATTGACACCCGCACCTAGTGTATCATACTTCCAATAATCATGGGTAGATGCGGCTGTATCAGCCCCTGCCCATACTTTAGGCATAGCATCTGGCACCCAAGTTAAAAAGCCTTCATCATCGGGGCCTCTATGCTTAATGATGCTACACGCACTTATTAAATCAGCCGACGAATCTTGAATCTCTTTATTAATTATCGTTAATATTCCACACATACTTACCTAATTTTCTTTATTTAACATTTTTTGATACAATCCCCTACTTACATGAATAGCAGACTCCCAGAGATATACTTGCTTAACATAGGCTCTTACGTCAGCATTTTTTTTCTCCTTGCTGTATAGCCAGTTAATAACATCGTTTACATTGGTAGCATCTATATCTTTCGATATTTCTATGCCATGCAATATGTTCTTTTCAAACATTTCATCCGATACCCCACCTACACCTTTCTCAATAATTATTGGTAAACCTGCAGCTAAGTACTCCGCTATTTTTACCGGATTAGCTACAGCATTCACTAAAGTTGGCTTCCTTATAAGTATCCCTGCATCACATGCACTCAATGCATCTGCAACTTCATGTTGTTTAAACGATTTCAGCAACACTTTATCCATAGACACTCCTGCGTCTTCAAGTAATACCTTTATTTTATCTAACTGAGAAGAAAAAAAAGCAAGCTTAATTTTATGATTTGCTTCTGCCATTTTTTTCATAAATGGTATTGTTAAATCATCTAAATGCTGATATTTAGCTGTCGTTCCTGAGTAAACAACTACACATTCATCATTAGCAATTCCCCATTCCGCTCTTATACGCTCTCTATTACTACCATTATTAATTGTATTTACACAACATGGCACTACTATACTATCTTCAGTAGCGCCACATGCATCTATTAGTAGCTTCCTAAGTGCATTACTAACAGTAGTAACGCCATCTACTTGCGATATTATTTTCTTTAAAAATGCAAGCTGGGTATTATAGGTTTCTTTATCATCACCTTGCGCCAACTCAGGGTATTCTATCCCTTTAGTATACAAATATTCTGCAGGCCAATATCCTCTTACATCCAATACTACTTTATCATTAGGGAAATATGGCTTCAATTTCAATGCCCA
>CAYWUY010000052.1:18982-22125 GCA_964461535.1 uncultured Flavipsychrobacter sp. | reverse complement strand
ACTATACTATTTTCTTTCCTCTCATAGCATCTTTTAATGCAGCATCCATTACACGCTCGGCATATGGTCTTGATATGTCGTTTAGTGCTTCAGTTCTTTGTTGAATGAGGTCTTTATCTTTAGCAGCTATAGCTTCTTTTAGTGCATTTGTATAAGTTGCTGTGGTTTCTAATTCTTCCTCAGTAAGAAACTCTTGGTGTTTTTTTATGAATTTATCTGTTGTATCTAGCATTTGCTCAGCTTCTGTAGTAGCCTCAACTAAAGCTCTTGTTTTAATATCATCTTTAGCATGAGTGAGAGAGTCTAGTAGCATATTTTCTACCTCCTCATCTGTAAGTCCGTATTGTGGTTTCACTTCTATGCTTTGGGCTATGCCGCTGCGAAGTTCCTTTGCACTTACTTTTAGTATGCCATCTGCATCTAGAAGAAAGTTAACTTCAACTTTAGGTAAGCCGGCAGGCATTGCCGGTATGCCTGTTAGGTTAAATTCTGCCAATTTTCTGTTGTCTTTAACTAAGTCGCGTTCGCCTTGGTACACAGAAATTCGCATACCACTCTGCCCATCTTTATGGGTAGTGTATTGTCTACCAGCTTTTGTTGGTATTTTACTATTTCTTGGTATTAATACATCCATTAGGCCACCCATAGTTTCTATACCAAGCGATAATGGCGTTACATCTAGTAACAGCATTTCAGTATTATTGCCTGCCAGAATATCTGCCTGTACTGCTGCACCTAGAGCTACTACTTCATCAGGGTTTACTTTGTCAAATACGTCTCTGCTAAAAAACTTACCTACTGCTTGTTTTACAGCGGGGACACGTGTAGAACCACCTACCATAACCACTGCATCTATTTTGTCTACGGATAGTTTAGCATCGTTCATTGCATTTTTACAAGCAGCTAGCGTCCGTTCTATAAGAGGATTTATTAAAGACTCAAAAGTAGCTTTAGATAACATTACCTTCTGCCCTGCAATTTTAGCTTCAAATTCAGTATTGCTAGTTAGGTGCTTTTTAGCTTGTTCTGCTGTTACGCGTAGCTCTTGTCCAATAGATTTAGCCGCTTCTTCGTTTAAGTTTAGTTGCTGACACCAATATGCAACAATAGCGTTATCCATGTCATCGCCACCTAAGTAGGTATCGCCATTTGTTGCTAATACTTCGAATATGCCATTGTTAATGTTTAGTATAGATATGTCAAAGGTGCCTCCACCTAAGTCATATACTGCAATGGTTTTGTTTTCTTTACCATGCACCCCCATGCCGTAAGCTAGGCTGGCTGCAGTAGGTTCGTTTACTATACGCAGTACGTCCAGTCCGGCTAGCCTTCCGGCATCTCTCGTAGCTTGGCGCTGAGCATCGTTAAAATATGCAGGTACAGTAATTACTGCTTTGCTGATGTTTGTTTTAAGTATATGTTCGGCTCTCTTTTTTAACTCTCTAAGTATAAATGAAGAAAGTTCTATAGGTGAGTAAAATTTATTGCCTACCTGTACCTTAACTAAAGCATCAGTGCCATCATCTATTATGTTATAAGAGAAATATTTGCTATCTGTGCCTATGTCCTTGTAAGATTTTCCCATTAGCCTTTTGGCGCTATATATGGTTCTTGAAGGCTCGCTAAGTAATTTTTCTTTTGCTGGCGCACCCACAATTGGGTTGTCATATTCGTCAAAGTATATTACCGATGGTACTAATGTAAGACCATCAGTTTCCCTTAAAGCTAAAGGTTCGTGTGTATCACTTTTTACTATAGCTATTAAGCTATTGGTAGTACCTAAATCTATTCCTACTATTATATCTTCTTGTAGCAAGCTTCCGGTTGCTAAGTTAATGGCTACTTTGCCCATAAGTGTAATTTCGCGTGCAAAGGTACTAGATGAAACTGAAAGGGTGTATTGGTAATGGCTATTAAGATATGGGTATGATTGTTTTAGTTAATGTAAGTATTGTTTATGCTTATTTATTGGTTAGTTTTTAACCTTTAATTCGCTATCTACCTATAAAATATGGCTAACTTTGTGTTATGTCTTTTTTTACAAGCAGTCGTCCGTTCATTATAGCCGGACCGTGTAGCGCAGAGTCTCCAGAGCAAATAATGGCGGTGGCTAATGAGTTAAAGGGCACGCCTGTACAGTTGTTTAGAGCCGGAGTTTGGAAACCACGCACCCGTCCCGGTTCGTTTGAAGGAAATGGAGAGACGGCATTAGCTTGGCTTAAAGACATGACCGCAGCCACTGGATTGGGTTTTGCCGTTGAAGTAGCTGAGGTATCACACATTGATTTAGCATTAAAATATGGTGCAGCAGCCTTGTGGATAGGAGCAAGAACTACTGTGAATCCTTTTCAGGTGCAGCGATTAGCTGATGCTCTAAGCGGTGTAAGAGTGCCCGTGCTAGTGAAAAATCCGGTAAACCCTGATGTTGATCTGTGGTTGGGTGCTATTGAACGCTTTGAAAGAATAGGAATTAAAGACGTAGCGGCAATACATAGAGGTTTTTCTGGATATGCCTCGGTAGGTGGATATAGAAATCAGCCCAATTGGCCTATACCAATAGAACTCAAGAGAAGGAGACCCGAGTTAGCTATAATTTGTGACCCCAGCCATATAACTGGCAAAAGTAGCAGAGTGGCTGCCATGTCGCAAAAGGCATTAGACATGCATTTTGATGGCTTGATGATAGAAACACATCCTGATCCGGCAAATGCGTTGAGCGATGCAGCTCAGCAATTAACTCCCGCACAGTTAAAACAATTGTTAGCAGGGCTGGTGGTGAGAGCTGAGTTTACCGATGATATGAGCAGTAAGGTAAGGCTTGAATATTTGCGACAGCTGATGGATAATATAGATGTAGAGATTATAGATCTTATAGCTAAGCGAATAGAGTTAAGTAAACAAGTTGGTGATGTTAAGAAGGAGTGTAATATGACAGCATACCAACCTGCAAGATGGAGAGAAATAGTAGCAGCCACTGGTAAAAGAGCTAAAGATTTAGGAATAGATGAACAGTTTATACTGTCTTTATACGAACAGATACATGATAATAGTATAAAAACCCAGATAGCAGTACTGTCTGCTACTGAAAATGAAATAAAAAAGTAAATTTACCCTCTAAACCATTCAGTCTTGGCTCTTAAGCA
>CAYWUY010000052.1:0-18882 GCA_964461535.1 uncultured Flavipsychrobacter sp. | reverse complement strand
CTAGAAATAAAAGAGACCCGTATAACCATTGAGATGTTTGAAAGAATAGTGAGAGAAGTGAATATGAAAGTGGTAAAAAAGCAACATTATTTAATAAACCCAATCTATAAATATAAGTTTGGCTTAAATCCTAGGAAGCAGTTTCCCTTCATTACTATGCTGCCTTATGTAAGGAATTATCTTACTACTTGTGTATATTATACCATAGCAAACTAGAATGTTATGCCAATAATTAAAGAATGGCAGCCATATCCGCAGGTTCGTGCTTTGATATGGAAAATTACTGAAAGTGAAGATTTTTTTATTGAGTCTACTGGATATAAGCCTAGCATAAAAAGCGATATAAAAAGAATTGAACACATAGTAGGTAGACATTTACTACTACAGTTATCGCCTAATACAGATATTCATACTATTTACAAGAATGAAAATGGTAAACCCTTTTTACCGGATGGTCCCTATTTTTCCATAAGCCATTCTTGGCCATATGTTGCAGCTGCCATTTCAAACGAGTCTAGTGTTGGTATAGATGTTCAGGTATTCACCAATAACGTATTAAAGGTTAAGGACAAGTTTTTATCATCTGAAGAGCAAGATATTTTGGGTGGAGATGCCCAAAAAATATGTATTGCTTGGTCGGCAAAAGAAAGTGTTTTTAAGTGGTTGGGTGGTAGAGATGTGCCATTTAAATCGTCTTTGCCTTTGATTTTAATTAATGATAAAAATATTAATATTAATTTATTGCACAAAAATGTAGATAAAAATATAATTGTAGAATATTTAATAAATACTGATTTTGTTGCTTCTTGTGCATTTTATTATGATAATATTTAATTTTATTATTTCAGATTAAATTTATAATTATATTTATTCTTTCGTGAAGTTGGCTAGAAAATTTGCTGATTTTATGTTTAAACATAAATTTGCATAAAATTTTCATGTTATGTCTAACTTACGTTTTCAAGCTTTAAAAAATCTTCAGTCAGAAGAGAAGAAAGTATCCGGTTACGGAGGTAAAAAAATAACTGCCATGTTTGCCAGTAATGTATTTACAGGTAGAACTATGCGCGAGTATTTGAGCGATGAGGCTTATAAAAGTCTGATGAACTCTGCTAAATCGGGACAGCGTTTGGATCGCAGAATGGCAGATCAAATAGCTTCTAGTATGAAGGCATGGGCTGAAGAGCGTGGAGTTACACACTTTACACACTGGTTTCAACCACTTACAGGTACTACGGCTGAAAAGCATGATTCATTTTTTACTATAAAGAGTGATGGTACTGCCATTGAATTATTTGATGGTGATGCCTTAATACAACAAGAACCAGATGCATCTAGCTTCCCTAATGGTGGTATACGTGCAACTTTTGAAGCTCGTGGGTATACAGCATGGGATCCGTCTTCTCCTGCATTTATAATGGAGGCAGGCTTGGGTAAAACACTTTGTATTCCTACAATTTTTATAGCATATAATGGTGAGTCTTTAGATTATAAAGCCCCATTATTAAAGTCTATAGCTAATCTAGACAAGGCAGCTGTAGATGTATGTCATTATTTTGATAAAAATGTAACTAAGGTAACAGCAACACTTGGTTGGGAGCAAGAGTACTTTGTAGTAGACGAGGCTATTGCTAATGCTCGCCCAGATTTGCTGGCTTGTGGCCGTACATTGTTGGGTCATGGTCCTGCAAAAGGTCAGCAGTTAGAAGACCATTATTTTGGTTCTATACACGAACGTGTATTTGCGTTTATGCAGGACTTTGAACAAGAGTCTTATAAATTAGGTATACCTCTACGTACACGCCATAATGAGGTGGCACCTGCACAGTTTGAGTGTGCACCTATATTTGAAGAAGTAAACATAGCTGTAGACCATAATACCTTATTGATGGATGTAATGAATAAAGTTGCATCTCGTCATAAATTAAAAGCATTATTACACGAGAAGCCATTTGCCGGTGTTAATGGTTCAGGTAAACATAACAACTGGAGCTTAGCTACTGACACAGGTATTAACTTATTGTCGCCTGGTAAAACACCACGTACCAACTTGATGTTTTTAACTTTCTTTGTTAATACCATTAAGGCTGTTCATGATTATGATGATTTGTTGAGAGCATCTATTGCATCTGCAAATAACGACCATAGACTAGGTGCAAATGAGGCTCCTCCTGCTATAATATCTGTTTATCTAGGTCAATATTTATCTCAGGTTTTAGATGAGATAGAAGCTAGGGTAAAAGATAAATTCTCAGAGCAAGATGAAGTAATACTGAAGCTAGACATTCATAAGCAAATACCTGAGTTGATGATGGATAATACGGATCGTAATCGTACTAGTCCGTTTGCATTTACGGGTAATAAATTTGAATTCCGTGCCGTAGGTTCATCAGCTAACTGTTCTTCACCAATGGTGGTATTAAACACCATTATGGCACAAACATTAAAGCAGTTTAAGAAAGATGTAGATGCTTTAATAGAAAAGGGTGAGAAAAAAGAAATAGCCTTATTACATGTATTGCGTTCTTACATAATTGAGTCTAAGCGCATACGTTTTGAAGGTGATAACTATAGTGAAGCCTGGGCTGAGGAAGCTAAGCGTCGTGGTTTAAACAATTTTAAAACAACGCCTGAAGCGCTTGATGCATATGCTACTGAAAAGGCTAAAGAACTATTTATAAATAATGGTATTTTTAGCTTAAGAGAGCTAGAAGCGCGTCATGAAATATTGATGGAAGACTACGTAAAAAAAGTACAAATAGAAGCTAGACTAATAGGCTATTTGGCTACTAATCACGTATTGCCTGCTGCAATAAGCTATCAAAATACATTAATAGAAAATGTTCGTGGATTAAAAGAGATAGGTCTTTCTGCCGATAGCTATAAAGCTCAGCTTAACCTAGTAAATAAAATAAGCGAACACATACAAAGCATAAATACCAATGTGGAAGCAATGATTGAAGCCAGGAAAATAGCCAATAATGAAAATGATATGCATAAGCGCACGCATTTGTATTGTCATGAGGTTAAGCCTTTCTTTGATAAAATTCGCTACCATGCTGATAAATTAGAGCTGATAGTAGATGATAAATTGTGGCCTCTACCTAAATACAGAGAGCTGTTGTTCTTACGTTAGTTTGTGATTTCAGATATATAACGAGAGACCGCCTTTTCAGGTGGTCTCTTTTTTTTTGTATGCTTAGTTGCTACTTAGTCTTGCTGGCTATTTATTCTATGGGTATTGGATTTTTATGTTCGTCAATAGCTACAAAGGTGAACTGGCCGGTAATGGCTTGATATCTATGAAAGGAGTACATTTCTTCTACATAAATTTCTACTTGCACTTTCATACTGGTGTTACCCACATGAGTAACATTGGCTACTAGTTCTGCAATAGTACCTGCAGGTATAGGGTGGTTAAAATCAATTTTATCGGAGGATACAGTTACTACTCTTTTTCTAGCATATCTAGTTGCACATATAAATGCTACTTCGTCCATGAGTTGCATGGCTGTGCCTCCAAATAATGTGTCGTAATGGTTGGTAGTGTTGGGAAATACTGCTTTGTAAATTCTGGTGATAGACTGCTCTAGTCTTTCTTGTGTGGTCATATGTTGGTTGTTTAGATGTAGTTATACTTCGTTCTACATACAACCTTGTATGATAAGCATATAGCCTAAACATCGGCATGTTTAGTGTATGGCAATATCATGTACGGTTGCAGCTTTAGAACGCGAAAGCTTAGGCCTGACTATCATTTTGTATCCTGGCTTGCGACCTGATGTCTGTTCTTCTCATAGCAGTTGCTACAATGAACTTAGATAGACATCGCTTATTGTCACTTACAGTTGCGCGACAGCCCATGATTTGCACATGGTTCCATGCCCAAGTTAAGGGCAGATGATAGCTTATGCACTGCAAATATAGTCAATAGCTTTTGTAGTAAATAAAAAGCCACCGTAAGAGATACGGCGGCCGTTTATTATTCAAAAGAGTGTCCTGAATTTAATGGTGTATAACTTATGAGCTACATGTTACACAACCTTCTTGCATGGTGCATGTTTCACCAACAAAATCTGTAGTAATATCGTCTACATTATTACCTTCCGGTAGGTGTTGTTCTACGGTTGGTATTACCGGTTCTATATCGTTACTAGCTTGCTTTTCAATGGTAAATTGTACGGCTTGAGAAGCTGCCTGTGTACGTAAATAGTACATGCCGGTTTTCAATCCTTTCTTCCAAGCATAAAAGTGCATAGAAGAAAGCTTAGAGTTGGTAGGACTATCAACAAATAAGTTTAGAGATTGAGACTGACAAATGTATGCACCTCTGTCTGCCGCCATATCTATAATGCTTCTTTGTTTTATTTCCCATACTGTCTTATACAACTCTTTTATTTCTGCTGGTATCTCTGCAATGTTTTGGATAGAACCGTTATTAGCTATGATTTTATTTTTCATAGTATTGTTCCACAAGCCAAGCTGAACTAGATCTTTCAACAAGTGCTTATTAACAATAATGAACTCACCGCTTAATACACGTCTTGTATAGATGTTAGATGTGTATGGCTCAAAACACTCGTTGTTGCCTAAAATTTGAGAGGTAGAAGCTGTTGGCATTGGTGCTACTAATAGAGAGTTTCTAACACCATGCTCCATTACTTCTTTTCTAAGCGTTTCCCAATCGTGGCGTGTAGTAGCTTCTATGCCCCATAAGTCAAACTGGAACTGACCTTGAGATAAAGGTGAACCTTGGAACGTAGTGTATGCTCCATCTTTCTTAGCCATATCTTTACTAGCTGTCATAGCAGCAAAATATAGTGTTTCGAAGATGTCCTTGTTTAGTTGACGTGCGCGGTCACTCTCGAAAGGTAAGCGCATTAAAATGAAAACATCTGCTAAACCTTGTACCCCAAGCCCTATAGGGCGATGACGCATATTAGAGTTACGTGCTTCCTCTACCGGATAGTAGTTGTTGTCTATTATACGGTTAAGATTTTTGGTAACTTGATAAGTGACATCGTATAGTTTATTGAAATCAAACTGGCCATCTATAACAAACCTAGGCAATGCCAATGAAGCCAAGTTACAAACTGCTACCTCATCTGGGCTAGTATACTCTATAATTTCAGTACACAAATTGCTGCCTTTTATAGTGCCTAGATTTTTTTGGTTGCTTTTATAGTTAGCAGCATCTTTATAAAGCATGTAAGGTGTGCCAGTCTCTGTTTGTGCATCTAATATGGCAAACCATAATTCCTGTGCCTTAATAGTGCGGCGAGCACGTCCCTCAGCTTCGTATTGTTCGTATAGTTTTTCAAATTCTTCGCCATAGCAATCGCCTAAGCCAGGTGCTTCGTTAGGGCAGAATAAGCTCCAATTGCCATTAGCCTCTACACGCTTCATAAATAAGTCGCATATCCATAGGGCATAGAATAAATCGCGTGCACGAAGTTCTTCTTTACCATGATTCTTTCTTAGGTCAAGGAACTCAAAGATATCGGCATGCCAAGGCTCTAAATAGATGGCAAATGCACCTTTACGTTTACCACCTCCTTGGTCTACATATCTTGCAGTGTCGTTGAATACACGGAGCATAGGTACAAGTCCATTACTAGTGCCATTGGTACCACCTATGTAACTACCAGTGGCGCGTATGTTGTGTATAGATAAACCAATACCACCTGCACCTTGCGATATTTTAGCAGTTTGTTTTAGTGTATCATAAATGCCTTCAATGCTATCTTCCTTCATGGTTAGCAAGAAACAAGATGACATTTGTGGTTTAGGAGTACCTGCATTAAACAATGTTGGTGTGGCATGAGTAAACCAACGCTCGCTCATTAAATTGTAGGTTTGTATGGCGCTTTGTATGTCTTCTTTGTGTATGCCTATAGCTACACGCATGTACATATGCTGAGGACGCTCTACAATTTTACCGTCAATTCGTAATAAGTATGATTTTTCTAGTGTTTTAAAACCGAAGTAATCAAACCCGAAATCTCGGTCATAAATAATTGAGCTATCTAATACTTCTGCATTAGCATTTATTATCTCCATAACATCATCTGCTATCATTGGCATTTTACGCCCAGTAGCTTTATCTGTATACTCATGCAGTTGCTGCATGGTTTCAGAGAATGATTTTATGGTATTTTTATGAAGATTGCTAACTGCAATACGACTAGCTAATAATGCATAGTCAGGATGCTTGGTAGTTAAAGATGCTGCCGTTTCTGCAGCTAGGTTATCTAGCTCGGTAGTGCTAACTCCATCGTAAATACCTTCAATAACTTTTTTGGCAACATCAATAACATCAACTAATGGCGAAAGACCATATGACAGCTTTTGTATGCGTGCTGTGATTTTATCAAATTTTACACTTTCGTGTTTGCCGTTGCGTTTTACTACAAACATAATTATAGCGAGTTTGTTTTTCTTTTATTTAAAAGTCTTCTTCTAATGAAAAATTCTGAGCTTCTTTATTAGCCATCACTCCTGATTTTTGATAGTCTCCTACACGTTTTTCAAAGAAGTTAGTTTTACCTTGAAGCGATATCATCTCCATGAAGTCAAAAGGATTGGCGGTGTTAAACATTGGTTTACAGCCAAGCTCTTTCAACCATCTGTCAGCAACAAATTCTATATATTGCTGCATTAGTCTGGAGTTCATACCAATTAGATCTACAGGTAGTGCTTCGGTAATAAATTGTTTTTCTATAGCTACTGCATCCCCTATTATTTGATAAATCTGAGACTCAGGAAGTTTAGTTTTGAGCATACCATATAGTAAGCATGCAAATTCGCAGTGCATACCCTCATCGCGGCTAATAAGCTCGTTGCTAAAGGTTAGTCCCGGCATTAAGCCACGTTTCTTTAACCAAAAAATAGAGCAAAAAGAGCCACTAAAGAAGATACCTTCAACTGCGGCAAAAGCTACCAAGCGCTCTGCAAACGATCCTTGTTCTATCCAGCGTAATGCCCATTCTGCTTTTTTCTTTACAGCAGGTATGGTGTCTATGGCATGGAATAGCCTGTTTTTTTCTTGAGGGTCTTTTATATAGGTGTCAATTAGCAATGCATATGTTTCCGAATGGATATTTTCCATCATTATTTGGAAGCCATAGAAACATCTAGCTTCAGGTAACTGCACTTCTCTCATGAAGTTAACAGCTAAGTTTTCGTTCACTATTCCATCGCTGGCTGCAAAGAATGCAAGAATGCTTGATATGAAGTGTCTTTCACCATCATTAAGATTGTTCCAATCTTTCATATCGCCACCAAGGTCTATTTCTTCTGCGGTCCAAAAACTGGCTTCATGTTTTTTATACATGTCCCAAATCTTAGGGTAGTTGATGGGAAGTATAACAAACCTGTCTTTATTCTCTTTCAGCAATATTTCCTCGTTCATATAACTAGTTGTCTCTTTGCTATTTGTTTTGCTCTAGGTGGGAGAGATGGGGAGACGAACGAGTATGTAAAATCCTCATTAAGTATCCCGTAGCTTTTCCTCCGAAAGCTTTGGTTGTTGGCTAAAGGGCAGGTATTCTGGCTCTCCCGATCTTAAACAGCCTTCCCATTACATGGTATTATTGCAACAGTGGCATATTGTTCAAGATGTTTATGTTATCACACATCAGGATCACAGCTACGGGGATAGCATCAGCTTGTTACTGATTTCCCATTTTAATTGCTGCATTCATGAATGCACGGCAAACCCTTCAACTATACAAATGTACTTAGACGTACCCCTAAATTGAGGAAACAATTTGCACACCTGTGGATAAAATAGGCATTAAAATAAGCACATCAATAAGCACGCCTATTTCAGCCATATTTAAAATTAATTGTTGTAAAATTACTTCATATTTAGTCCTTGATACTCAGAAGATATCCACAAAATGAAGATGCGTAAATGGCTATTTTTTGAAAAAATGACATAAAAAAACCTCCTGAAGGCAGGAGGTGTAGGGCTTGCATGGTGTCAGGGGAATTTCTTTTAACATTTATAATGAAATAATAAAAGTCATGCAAACGTTTATGATACAAAAATAGGTAAAAGTTATATTTCAATCGCATTTTTTTTAGTAATAGTGCCGATTTTATGTAGAATTTTTATGGACAAAACTTCTACAAGTGATAACTTTCGTATTTTGCAATGCTTTAGATATTAAAACACTTTCAATGCGCCTAAATAAATGGCTTTTGTCAATACTTATTGTATTAGGTTGTTTGTCTGCCAATGCTCAAAGAAAAGCATTGTGTATGCCAGATCATGATGATAAGCTATATTATTTTGGTATTTCTTTTGGTCTCAATTTTTCTACCTATCAGTTTAACTATACTCAATCTTTTGCACAAACTGATACCTTTAAGGTAATAAAGCCCAAATGGTCGCCAGGGTTTAATTTGGCATTAATAGGTAATTTAAAACTTACTAATCGTTTTGATTTGAGGTTTGTGCCATCACTTGCATTTGCAGAAAAGCGTATGGAATATTCCTATGGGAGTGCCAGCATGAAAGATAGCACTATAAGTAGAGGTATTGAGGCTATTAATATGCACTTACCGTTGCAAATAAAGTTTAAAAGCGACCGTATCAACAATTTTAGATTCTATGCTATTGGTGGTGTAAAATTCGATTATGATCTTGCCTCAAATGCCCGTTCTCGCCGTAACGATGAGTTTATTAAAGTAAGTCCGGTAGATTATGGTTTTGAACTTGGTGTGGGTTTTGAGTTTTATAATCCCAACTTCATCTGTTCACCTGAAATAAAAATAAGTCAGGGTCTTAGAAATCAGCTGTTTATTGATAGAAATCTCCCTCTAACTAATGCCATAGAATCGCTGCTTACTAGAATGATAGTAATATCCATTCACTTAGAGGGATAGTTTCCCTGCTTCTGCTCTTTCTTTTAGGGCTTTATTCATAGCTTCAAAACTATTTTTGGTATTTACATCTAACATTTTCTTAGTAAACGGAATTAATATACCTCTAAATCTTTCGTACTGTACAAAGGTAGTGGTGCCATTATGATTGTCTATTAGTTTAAAAGTATGTTCTCCGTCAAATAGATAAGAAACCCCTAGTTTCCCAATCCAGCGTAATTCAACATTTTTATGATATTGTAACACCTTAGGTGTAAACTTCATGGGTTTGCTACCTTCTGGTTGCATTGTTATTGAAAGTCTTTCTTGTCCCGATTTATGAAATTGTATTTGTTTTATAAACGGATTCCATGCAGGGTAGTTTTCAAAGTCTGTAAGTATGTTCCATACTCTATCTGCACTAGCGTTAATGACAATTTCGGTATATACCACTTTGCCGTGTTTTATAACTTGCCCATTCGCTTGATGTGCATAAAGATTACCAGATGGTAGTGTGGCATTTGCAATTATTGCTACAGATGCTGCGATTGTTTGTGCTTTCATTTTCTATTGTTTTTGATAACACAAAATTGCAGTTTGCTAAGGTCATGAAACGATAACAAAAGATAATAAAATCTACTTTCCGTTTTTCATTACTCTATTGCGAATACGACTTAAACTTACCGGTGTAATGCCTAAATAGTTGGCTATAAGATGTTGCGGTATACGCTCCAGTATTTTTGTTTTATTACTGTTTATAAGAGCTATATATCTTTCTTCAGGGCTAAGCATAAGTAGTCCAGCCATTCTTTCTTCTACACCTATTAATGCCCATTCGGCAAGTAGCCTAGCAAAACGTTCCCATTGTTTAGATTGGTCTATAGCATTCTTAAATGCACTGTATGGAAATACTATAAGCGTAGTATCTGTAAGAGCTTCAAAATTTAGCTCAGATGGTTTACCTGTTATGCAACTCATATATGGCCCTACAAAGGCATTTTCAAAGTAGAAATAAGTGGTTTTTTCTTCACCATCTTTTACATAGTAGTGTCGCATAGCGCCTTGTAATACTATACCTACTTCTTTGCCAACTTTTCCTGCTTGTGCAAATAACTCATCTTTCTTCACTGTTTTTATACTAAGGTGAGGTGCCAATAGTTCCCAATCTTCAGTGGTTAGAGCTACGAATGTTTCTATTTTGCTGCGAAGCAGATTGAAGTTTACTTCCATATAGCCGGTAATTTGTAACAAAAATAAGGGAGTTGGTAAATACCAACTCCCCGTGTTATACACTATATGTTTTGGGAAAACTATTCTTGTGAGTGTACGGTTGTGTCCTCTTCAGTCTTGTGCTCAACTTTATGATGCGTTAAAGGAATGTGCCATCCGGTAACCCTACTAACCCATGCTTTAAATTTAAAGCTAAGTAAGCACATAGCAGGTACTACTATTAGGGTAAGTATAGTAGCAAATGCTAGTCCATATATCATTGTCCATGCAAGTGCAGACCAGAAGGCAGCGCTATCTCCACCAAAGAATATGTGCGGATTTAGCTCAGTGAACAACGTGCCAAAGTCTATATTTAAACCTACGGCTAATGGTATAAGACCTAGTATAGCGGCGGTAGCCGTAAGTAGTACAGGCGTCATACGTGTACGTCCGGCTTCTATAATGGCATCATATGGTGTCATGCCCTCTGCTAGCATCAAGTCCATAAACTCTACCAGTAGAATACCATTACGAACCACTATACCTGCTAATGCTATTATACCTATACCACTCATAACCATAGAGAAGGTAGGTGCAAATGCTGCATAACCAAGTAGTACGCCTATGATACTAAAGAATACCTCACTCATAATAATAAGTGTGCGGCTTATAGAGTTAAATTGAAGTATTAGAATCAAGAATATTAGACCAATAGATGTAAGCATAGCACCACCCAAGAAACTCATGGTTTCTGCTTGTTCTTCTTGCTGTCCTCCCATTTTAATGCTGATGCCAGCAGGTGTTCTAAATTCGTCCACCTCAGCTTTCACTGCTTCCACTACTTGGTTTTCGTCAAAACCTTTGATGACATTTGAAGATAAGTTGATGATGCGTTTTTGATCTTTACGTTTAATGCCACCATATGTAGTACCATAATGAATGTTGGCAAATGAGCTCATGGGTACTGTTCTTATAGCACCACCCATACCCATGTCTCTAAATACTACAGGCATATTTCTTATAGCCTCAACATTACTACGTTGTTCCGGCATCAATCTTAGATTGATGGGGTAGTCGTCATTAGCATCTCTGAATCTAGATATTTCTTTACCAAATACTGCGGTACGTAAATTCATAGCAACGGCATAAGTAGAAATACTTTCATTATTCATACGATCTCTATTGATGTCAAAAACAATTTCAGGTTTATGTGCATCAAAGTCGCTTCTTAGTTCTTCAACACCTGCTACTTGTTTAGCTTTTAAGTAGCGTTTTAAACGTTCGGAAGTTGCTACAAGCGTATCTAAATTATCACCTGTAATTTCAATTACTACTGGCTTAGGTAATGGTGGTCCACCGCTTTCCATATCTACAGTTACTTCGGCTCCAGGATATGATTTAACTGCTGCCCTTATTTTTTCTAAATACATCTGAGTAGAAACGCCTTTTCTTTTAGCAAATTCTACAAAGGCTACAGTTATTTTTCCTTTGTTAGGGAAGTCTCCAATTTCGCCACTATTAGGGTCTACTGCATCTACAGTAACGTTAGAAATAACAGATTTAACAATAGGATTTCTTTTGCCGTGTTCAGGGTCTTGGCCTAGTGCGTCATTTACTTTTTTCTCTAGCTTACGCATTACCTCATTGGTGTAGGCTTGATCTGTACCCACCGGAAGATTTAGGTAAACGTATGTGAAGTTTGGATCGGCACTAGGGAAGAATACAAACATAGGGCTCCTTGCCTGATATAACATTACCGATACAGGAAATAGCAAAATAGTTATGATTATAATCAACCCCGGACGCTTTAACGCCTTAACTAGTATGCGTGTATACCAATCTCTAAAAGCCGGCCATGCATTATTTTGGAAGCTGTGTATCCACTTAGAGAAGATATATTTTTCTAGAAGAATAAAAATGTAGATGAAAACTATAAAGTTGCCCATACCTAGGCCACCACCTGCATAGCATATCAATGCAATGGCAGCAAATATGATGCTTACAATTTTATCTCTCTTAGTAAACTTCCTTCTATTACTAATGTTGTGGTCTTCAGGCTTCATGAAGCTAACCGCAAATACCGGATTGATAATGTAGGCCACCAACAAAGAAGCTACTAAGGTGATGATAAGTGTAATGGGTAAGAAGAACATGAAACTACCAATAACTCCTTTCCAGAAAGCAAGAGGTATAAATGGCATAAGGGTAGTAGCTGTACCAGATAATACCGGTAGAAATACCTCTCCTGTTGCTAGTTTAGCAGCCTTTACTATACTCATTTTCCCATTGTCGAAAATACGGTGTGTATTTTCTATAACTACTATGGCATCATCTACTACTATACCCAGTGCAAGCAAGAAGGAGAATAGCACAATCATATTAAGTGTAAAGCCAATAGTAGGAAGTACTAAAAATGCTACAGCACATGATAGCGGCACAGATAGTGCCACGAACAAGGCATTAGTAACACCCATGAAGAACATAAGAATAATAGTTACCAAAATGAAACCTATGATGATAGTATTTATCAAATCATGTACTGTATTTCTTGTTGTTTCAGATTGGTCTCCTGTTACTACTATTTTAAGGTCTTTAGGAATGTCTTCATTTTTTTGCATCGTTTTTACTACCTCCTGAATCTTATCCGATGCTTCAATAAGGTTAGCACCTTTTGCTTTAATAACGTTTAGCGTTATAACGTTATTACCTTCTAAGCGGGCATAGCTTTTCTGTTCAGCAAAACTATCTACAACTTGAGCTATGTCTTTTAGGTAGATACTTCTGCCAGATCCGTTCTTAACTATTATGTTATTAATCTGGTCTGCAGACTTAAACTCATTGCGTATAGTTAGTACACGCTTTTGGTTGTTCATGGCTGCTTCGCCCGCCGTAGTAGAAACGTTTTCGCTGGCTACTGCACGGTCTATATCGTCAAAGGTGATGCCGGCAGCCTGCATTTTGAATAAGTCTACATTTATCTGCACTTCTCTATCCAGTGCACCTACTCGGTTTACTTGCTTTATTTGCTTTAATGCCTCAAAGTTGTCTTTTACTTTGTCGGCATATTTTTTAAGCCTTTTAAGGTCGTAGTTACCTGATATGTTAACCGATAGAATAGGTAGCTCTGATAAGTCTATATCTTTAACTTCAGGCTGATAAGGTAAGTTTTGAGGTAAGTCTTGCTTTGCCTTATCTACTCCGTCTTTTACATCTTGTTTAGCTTTTTCAATCTTAATATCAGTATTGAACTCTACAATTACTACTGAGTAGTCTTGGAAAGAGTTACTGGTTACTTTTTTTACTCCGGTAAGATTTTTTACCTGTTTTTCAATAGGCTTTGTTACCAGATTCTCCATGTTTTCCGGTGAAGTACCTGGGTACAAAGTTTGTACTATTATCTGCGGAATTTTTATTTCCGGGAATTGCTCTTTAGGCAAATTCAAGTAGGCCATTAAGCCGGCTAGAGTTATGATAATCGTTACCAAATATATGGCCGTACGATTATCAATAGCCCAGCTTGATGGTTTAAATTCTTTAAATGTATCTTTCATGAGAAATTGTCTTGTGAGTAATCATTAAAGTGTATGTAGATTATAAAGATTGTACTATAATCTTTTGACCATTTTCAAGCTCTTCGTAGCCGGCAGTTATTAAATGATCGCCCTCATTTAGACCGCTCATTATTTCTGCATTACCATTAGATATTCTGCCAATAGTTACAGGTACTGCTTTAGCAGTGTTGCCATCTGCTATATATACGATAGACCCTTCTCCAGTTTTTTGTATTACCGCTACAGGCACTACTATTGCGTTGGTGTTAGTGTAGTTAGATATTTTCATTACACAAGACATGTTGGGGTGTAGCTTAGCACTATTAGGCAATTTAACGGTTACTTTAAATGCTCTAGACATTGCGTCAACAGACTGTCCTACATAGCTTAGCGTAGTTGATAACGAGTCTTCATTATCGCCCAATACTACTGTTACTTTATTGCCTGCTTTTAGCTTGCCTAGGTAGTTCTCGCCTAACATAGCTTCTGCTTTAAGTTTGTCGTAGTTTACTACGCGAATACCGCTAGTAGGATTTTGTGCACTAGTTACTTCTCCTATTTTAACATTAATTTCATCTATAACTCCGTTAATCGGAGATACTATTTTTGCAAGATTACGTTGCGCTTTAAGTGCGTCTATTTGCTTAACCAAGCCCTCATAGTTTGTTTTAGCTTGCTCTAGCTGCACTTCGCTACCTATATTTTGTGCCCATAGTTTTTGCTGTTTTTCATAAAGAGACTTTGCAAGAGACAGTTGTGGTGCTAGGCTAGCCATACTTTGTTCAATGGCTGTGGCATCTATTACTGCTAGCACCTGTCCTTTACTTACACGTTGTCCTACAGTAACGTTTATGCTTTTTACTTCACCGCCCACTGTACTTTGTGCTAGTATGTTTTCGTCGCCACTAATAACAGATTGTACTTCAATATTACCATTGAATGTTTGTGTTATTACAGAAGCTATTGCCACAGGTGTTACTTTACCTGTATTGCTTTTTTGGCTCGCTTCCAGCTTTTTTATTTTAGCGTCTAATTCGGCTCTTTGTTTTTTTAGTTCGGCTAAATTTTCGCCATCGCCACCACCGCATGATGCTAAGAATAGGGTAGCTGCTGTTAGTAGATATAATGTACGTTTCATTTATGGAGTGTTTTGCGTTTTTTAAATATTAGTTATTGTATATTTTACCTAAAGCATTTTTTAAATCGGCTTCAGCATTTATCAAGTCTAGTAGTGTTTGTGTATATACTGATTGTGCTTGAATCAATTGTGTTTGTGCAGTAATAATTTCGCTAGTAGAGCCTACACCTTCCTTATATTTTTTATTTGATAGGTCTACTACCGATGCGGCTAAATCTAAATTACGTTGATTGTTATTCAACTGTAAGTATGTGTTTTTTAAGGTTGTTTTACTTTGAGTTACTGCAAGCTCGTTACCTTGTTTAAAGGCTGCTATATCATTCTTACTCCTTTCAATAGTATATTTAGTTTCCTGTACTTGGTAGGTGCGCTTCATTCCGTTAAATATTGGTAGATTTATTTGTAGGCCAACTAAAGAGAATACCTGATATTTGGAAATTTTATAGACGTCTCCAAATTTTTCAGCCCCATAATTATTACCGTAAGCACCTATGGCTACTACACTTGGTAGTGCTGCCAATTTATAGCGTTTTAAATTGTAATTATTCAAGTCTAGCGCATCCTTTAATATTTGATATTGAACAAGGCTTTCTGTTTTAATTGTTTCTTGCAATAGACTTATGGCTTGATTAACGTGAACACTTACAGACGTATCCTTTAGCAGAATTGGTGCATTTATATCCATACCAATTTGGTATTTAAGTAACTGCTCTATTAGTTCTTTGCTATTAGCCATTCTTATACTGTCTGCTGCAAGGTTATTAACTTGAACAGTCATCTGGTCTGCTTGTATTTTTTCTGCAAAACCTGTTTTATATATCTGCTCCATCTCACCAGATAATTTTCTAATCGATGATAGCAAGGTTTTATTTAGCTCTCTTTGCTTTTCAAGAACTATTGCAGAAAAGTAGGTTTTGTATACCTGTAGTGCTAAGTCTTGTTTAGTTAGTTTTGCTTGTTGCGTTTTTAAGTCCAGAATTGTTTTTCTGGCTTGCAGGGCCACCATTACGCTGCCGTCAAATAGAATTTGAGAAGCGCTCATTGTGAATGTATTGCCGTAGGGCAGCACAAATGATGCACCTATAATGCCATCGGGTGCTTGCGGGCTAAATGCTTTTTGGTTAAAGAATGAATACTGTGGATTGGGAAAATGATTTAATTCTCCCTTTGCACCCACAGTTGGTAATGCTAAAGCTGCAGTTTGGTTGTTTTGTGCTTTTTGTATCAATACATCAAGCTGTGCATTTTTAATAGTATAGCTATGTTCTATGCCATAGTCTATACAGTCTTGCAGGCTTAGGCTTTTAGCATCTTGTGCATAGCTGTGTAATAGGCCTGTAGCAGATAGCAGCGTTAATAATAGTTTTTTCATCTGGTTTTTTGTTATTTTTTTAGGTACTTGGCTTTATATAATTTATATTCTTCTTCTCCTTTTGGTGTTAGTATCCCGTACATAAAATGTTCTCCTATTTCAAAGGCCACATTTTTAAAGTCACTACGTGTATTAATCATCAAGTTGGGGTTTAGTGCCAGAAGAGATGTTTCCATTCTATATCGGGCCATCAGTTCAGTGTTAATGTCCGCTCTATACAAACCATCTTTTATGCCTTTTTCCATATTTTCTTGCAAGAGTGCTACATCTTTATTCATTATCAGCTCTCTAAATTTTGCATAGGCTTCAGGAAAATATCTTTGTAGCTCAAACATGGCCATAGGGTTTACTTCTTTATACACTTTATCGAAGTATACCAATATTTTCACCATTTCTTCTACGGCACTTATACAGCCATTTAAAGTACATACGCAGTCGTTGGTGATATTGTTCTTATACCATATGACTGCTTCTAGTACTACTTCGTGCTTGTTAGCAAAGTGCTGATACAATGTTTTTTTAGAGATGGCAGTTCTTCTTGCTATGTCATCCATCGTAATTGATTTAAAGCCGTATTGGCTAAACAACTCGATGGCTGAGCGCAATATTTTGTTAAGTACATCCATATTTCGGATGCAAAACTATGGAAACATTATTTACAAAAAACGTTTCCATAGTTGCGAATGTCCACAATTAGTTATAGTTATGTTAATGTGTGTTAAAGTTAAAAGAGGCAGCAAATACCAATTTGCTGCCTCTTTTAGAAAAAACATTTGTTAATGCTACGATAGCAGTTTTTGCCTCAATAAGAATTCTAATTGCTCGTTGCTTACATGAAGTTTTTCATTTTCCTCTACTGTATCCACCCTATTTCTATACACCTCGTAGGCTTTTGTAATGGTCATATCTAGCTCTTCCTCATTCCATGGCTTGGTAAGGTAGTGGTATATTTTTCCTTTATTTACAGCATCTACAACGGCATTCATGTCGGCATAGCCGGTCAGTAATATACGCGTAGGGTCTGGATGGTCTTCTATGATTGATTCTAAAAATTCCACTCCGGTCATGTTGGGCATACGTTGGTCTGTAATAATAACATTCACTTCATGGTTCTTTAATATTTTTATAGCTTCCTCACCGCTTATAGCAGTGTATACGGTATACTTTATACGAAATACCGCTTTAAAAGATATTAAATTATTTTGCTCATCATCAACGTAAAGTATGCTTATTTTTTTCTCAGTCATTTTTTATTTGGTTAGAATGTGAGATTTTTGTGTTAATTGCCGTTACACTTTTGTAAAAATAATATTTTTTTGTCTCTTAAATAAATCGTTTTAAAACATGTCCGCTTCTTTTTTTCTTAACAAGGCGTTTGAGAATAATAAAAATAACAATCTGTATACTCCACAATTTTACAGATTTTCAATTGAAGGACAAAAAGATGCTTTAGTGCATTTGATAAATAGCCATACCGGCATTGTTGTTCATGACACTATGTACAGCCAGTTGGTAGATCTTATGAAGTATAAGAAACCTAATAAGAAGCTAACGCAAAATGAGATAGATGCAGATATGGTGCAGCATTTAAATGGCTGTAGCTTGGAAGATTATGGAGTATGGGTTTATTACCCTTGGTCTAATAGGGTAGTTCATCTACTGGATGAGGAAGAATTTGTAATGCTTAGAACCAGTAGAAATAACTATAAAATAACACGCGACGAACAGCGTATTTTGTCTACTAAAGTGGTGGGGGTTGTAGGTTTGTCGGTTGGGCAGTCGGTTTCTTTAACTATGGCTATGGAACGCATGTTTGGCGAATTAAGAATAGCTGACTTTGATGAACTTGAGCTTACCAACCTAAATCGAATAAGAAGTGGTGTGCATAATATGGGGCTTAAGAAGACGGTTATGGTAGCCAGAGAAATAGCTGAGATAGACCCTTATCTGAAAGTTACTTTATTTTCTGAGGGTTTAACTAAAGATAATTTAGATGCGTTTTTTATTGGCGACAAAAAGTTGGACTTGGTTATAGATGAATGCGATAGCCTAGATGTAAAAATATTGCTTCGTATCAAAGCCAAATCTTTACAGATGCCGGTATTAATGGAAGCAAGTGATAGAGGTACAGTAGATGTTGAACGTTTTGATTTGGAGCCGGAAAGACCCTTATTGCATGGTTTTATTAGCCACCTTGATCATACTAAAATAGGCTCGCTTACTAATGAGCAAAAAATACCATACATATTGCCTATGCTTGGTTTGATACCGCATATGGGTATTGACACACTATCTAAGCGATTAAAGGCATCTATGGTGGAAGTAGAGCAATCAATTAATACTTGGCCACAGTTAGCATCAGCAGTAGTGCTGGGCGGTGCCTTGTGTGCCGATGTTTGTAGACGCATTCTATTAGACAAATACAGAGAGTCTGGTAGATATAATATAGATATTGAGGAGCTTATTGGAGACAAAGTCCCCCAGATGGAAGGAGAGTACAATGCAGTTGATTGGACGTATCCTGAATTGACAATAGACCAAATGAAGCAAATGGCAGATAGGGCTGTTACAACATCTCCAATTACCAATAAAGATATCTCTTCAGTAGATATCGAATCCATTGTAGCAGCGGCAGTAGAAGCCCCTTCTGCCGGAAATAATCAGCCTTGGAAGTGGTTGAGTTATAATGGTGCCTTGTTTTTATATCACGATAAGAATAAGTCACATTCTTGGACTGACGAGGA
>CAYWUY010000051.1:20062-22167 GCA_964461535.1 uncultured Flavipsychrobacter sp. | reverse complement strand
CCCCAACTGACATAGTTAATAGTACTGAACTAAATAATTGTATGGCTTTTTTCATGTAGGGGATGTGTTTATTATAATTTAGTCGGTTGTGTTTCAGTTGTTAAATGAAATACATGTATTAATGGCTGTTTTTAAGTTTATTGAACTGTTTCATGATTTTTCTGAACTGCCAGTATGAGGGGGTGGTGTAGTGGCCTCCTTTGCCTTGTGGTATAGCCTCAGTATAATATTTATTAAAATTGGTAAGTACTTTAACTAAGCCAAGCGCAGAAGCATCTATAAGGCGTGCATAAGTGCTTGCTACGGTTTCGCCGAGTGTAGGCATGAACTTTATAGGTATATGCTCTTGGAATAAAATCTCGCCCTGGTCTATTTTTTTATTTATTTTATGAATAGTGTAGCCAGTATTGGTAGAGCCATTATATAACTGCCATATAACACTTTGCGCATTTTGATATTGTGGTAATACTTCATGATGGATATTGAGCATCCCGTCCTGTGGAATATTGAAAAGCGATCGTGCTATATAACCGTTTCCCAGGCTTAGCCCAAGATGGGCACAAGATTGCTATAATGCTTCTTTTGTTTCTTTACTATTGGTAAATGGGGTGGTATAGTATGGTATATTGTGTTGTTTGCAGTAGTCTTCTGCACTGTTTATAGTAGTATAGTTTTTAACATCGGCATTGTACCATTTTCGCATTTTAACACCGTTAATGGCACCCATTATACCTATTTTTAATGTTTTCTTTAAAATACGTTTGTATTTTTTAGATTTAGATATTACGACATTGCCACTAACTATTACCATAGCAATATCGACCTTGCCGGATTGGTGTAGTATGGGTAAGTGATGCCCTAATGTGCCATATGGGGATGTAGATAATAAAACTATTCTCATTTGAAATTTGCCGGATAAAAATTATTTTCTTTTGTTGCTACTTTAGCACTTTTGGATAAAAAGTGCAATATGTGATTTAGTTTCCAGCCTAGGACTACATGGTCTCTGCGGATAGATAAGTCTTCTGCTTTTATTTTTTCAGAAGGTATGTGGCATCCTCTTTCGGCTGTGGTGCAAGATGCGTGGCCGGTTTCGAATACGGCTTTTCTACCTTCTTCGCTGAAATGAAAAAATCTGCCGAATGGGAAAGCAAAGTGTTTTACCTCGTTGCCGCAATTTTTTCTTAGTATAGATAGTGCATTTGAAATATCGTCTACTATTTGTTGTTTGTTGTGAGCGGCTATATTCATATGCCACATGGTGTGGTTGCCAATTTCGTGTCCATCATTTTGTAGTTGTCCTACTTGGTTCCAATTGAGAAATGATACGGGATGAAACTGTAGGTTTTCGTGGCAATACTTAACAATAGCTGCGTTTTCGGTGGTGCCAATGATACCCGGATTGATAAAAAAGCATGCTGTTGCATTAAATTCTTTTAGAATGGCAGCTGCTCTTAGGTTGTTTTCCACGCCATCGTCTGAGCTAAATGCAATGTAGGGCTTATCTATATTGTTATTTATAATGCGCTCTACGGCTTCAGAGTAAGAAATGAATGTATGATCTTTTGCTAATACGTTGAGTAGCTTTCTGAAGTTGTTTTCTTCGTCTTGGAAGACGTGGTGTATGTATAAAAATTGTATTCTGTTTTTTTTGAATACGCTTGTATCTACATTAATAGAAAGTGCATCTAAAGCTAAATTTCTTAAGGTGCCTCTTAAGGTGGCAGGTTTTAGCTTTTTTATTTCTGCGTATGTAGATATTATTTGATTTTGCATATTCTTGAGTGTATTTGTATGTAAAGATAGTATATGTGTGTAGCTGATTATTGTAAATTTTTATTGAATATGAATGCTAGTTTTCAACGATATATATGGTTTTTAGATGATAAAAAATATACCCTAAAAAAGTACTAAAATGGGTATTTTAAGGTATAAAAAGTGCCAAAATAGGGTATAAAAGGTATAAATATACCCGATTATACCTAGAAAATGATTGATTATCAATGCTTTAGTGAAAAAACGTGCTTTTTAGGGTATATATACCTAAATGAGGCATTTTTGCTGGTGGTATAGGGGGTATGTGAAAGAGCTGCTTTTAACTGCTA
>CAYWUY010000051.1:19615-19899 GCA_964461535.1 uncultured Flavipsychrobacter sp. | reverse complement strand
TTTATCGAGTCGCTTTGACGAAGTGTAAATTATGCCATCGATATTCTTACGATTAGATGTAAACGAATATCTGAAAAACTCAGTTACTATTTGAGTTGGGACATACTCAACATGTAGTCTGCCGTCTTTTACGATGCTTTTTGTTACATCCTTTATGAATGCTCTAAGAAACGCAATTAGGTCGTATTCTTTCCATCTCCTTTGGTCAAACATACTTGGTAACTTTGGTACCGTTAATGTGAGGATATTAAGTGGTCTTAGCGTCTTAAAAATAGCTGTTGTAT
>CAYWUY010000051.1:16583-19605 GCA_964461535.1 uncultured Flavipsychrobacter sp. | reverse complement strand
CCAGCAGGGCTCATTCTGTTTGGATATACTGCAAATTTCGAGGGAGGAGAACAAATATGGCTAGCGTCAGTTATATCATTTTTATTTGCATGTTGTCGGCATCTATGTAGTACAGTGCCAGTAGACATGACGATGACCAACCCCTGCTTTCTAACTATCTTTCAGATCTCCTTTAGTATCTCGAACGCGTTTACATTACCGTTACCAATTTTAAAGCCTTTAGAGGTAGTGAATAAATAAAGGGACTTACTATTAACTACTTCTTTGAAATAGTTCCAATGCTCCATCTTGTAATCCGCATCTGTATTGTAGTATTCGTATTCATTAGCCCAGGATCGAAAGGGGGAAAACGAGTTGTGAATATCCTTACGCAGGTTATCGTTACTAATTACTAACCCTATGCAATCATCGAGTAATTCCGATGCATCGTAGACGGTTCCTAAGTATCCTCCTTCACTGCTGTCATAAGACATAAAATTTGCAGGATCTGTATAGAAATGACCAATGCAATCAGTAATGTAGAACATCAACTGCTCTAGAGATACAACAGTTCTTTTCTTTTGACAATACGAGCACTTCCCACTTGCTCCATTCACTCTGATAAAACGAGCAATAGCATGCTCTTCAATATGGGACGCGCAAACATCCTTGTCGGAGATGCTTTGCAAGCCCCGCTCTTGATATTCTAAATATTCATCAGCAGCACCAGACATACCCAAATATAAAACAAATACGTATTTTGACGTAAACACATACTATAAAAAACAGTTAACGTTAATTATACTCTCTATGACACCGATAACTAGGCAAATTTTCCTATCGCTTATGAGGTTATTGACGAAGCAAACAAATAGACATATCGGTGTAGAGTAGCCCTAAATGATGACCAAATGCCTGAATAGCTTACTAAAAAGCATTTTGACATAGCGACGGTTTTTAGAAATGGTGTTACCGTCACCCATTTTTCGCTTTTTTTGGTGTTTGAACCAACAACCAAACAAGCGTATTTGTTTTAACAATGTACTATATAAAGCAGTAAAGGTTTATTATATTCATACTCTAGCTTCTTCTGTAGTAGTTGTAGGTGCGAACACAAGCAATGGAGGGAAAAGCTAACATCTCAAGTTGTACGTTTACAAAAATTCCAAGCGACCTGAGGCAACCGGGAATATCTATACCATCTGTCAACTTATTTTAGGACTATACAACGTGAGCCTATGGTTCTAATCTCGAACTGGTTTTTGAGTGATTTGAGATTATTATTGTAGTTTTCGGATGCAAAGGTTTTCTGAAGTCAATTGACACCCTTCAACCAATGCCATTAATTACTTTCTATGCAAGAGTCCGACATAAAATTTAATTCTATTACTAGCAGACAATTTGAGGAAATCTGCTTTGAATTGTTAATAAAACAAGGATTCAATAACATTAAATGGCGACAAGGAGGAGCAGATTCAGGGAGAGATCTAGAAGCATCGAAAACGATAGGCTTATTTAACTTTCAAACATACTATGAAAAATGGTTTTTTGAATGCAAACATTATTCAGGAGGTGTTCCTCCTGCAGAGTTAAACTCAAAAATTGCTTGGGCTGACGCGGAACAGCCAGACCATTTAGTGCTATTTATTTCTTCGTACCTCACCACAGGAGCAAGAGATTTTATTGACAAAATAAAAAAGTCAAAGCAATACAAAATTCATATAGTTGAAGGACCAGAATTAAAAAAAATCCTGTCAATGTATCAAGATTTGACTTTTAGATATTTCAATGCCGATTTTTCCGTACAACTGATAAAGGAATTAGAAAAAAGGTGGGTATTAAAAGATATTTTTCCCGATGCGGATAGTCTAGTGACAATATTCCAAGATGTCGATTTAACCAAACTAACAAAAGAAGATGCTGCGTTTTTGACAACATCTGTCTACATTAGGTATGAATACTTGAAAGTATCAATGGATGACTATTTTGGAATAGATATGCAAGAGATATTGTTCCCTGATGATCTTCTTGTAAAATTTGCAACAAAAAATACACCGATTATAGGTTCTGAAAATTCATACCTTATCGGTGGTGAGGGCGATAGTCAAGATTTTGATGAAATAACATCTTACGGTTTTATATGTGCTATTTTTCAGAGTAATGTGACTTACACCGTTAGCCTTTATCTATTAAAAAAGCTCCAAAACAATATGGCCATAGAGGTATTAGTTGAAAAAACAACTGACCTAAATTGTAAGATAAATTTGATTGAGAACTATACTGGAGACTATTTCAAAGAAGTTTTAAAAAACTTAGGGTACAAGCCAGAATTTATTGAACAGATTTATAATACAAGTCCTTTAATGCAAGATTAAACATTCTTCGAATAATAAATTACTTGAAAGCCGATCCAAGAGTGGCTTTTATATTCTGTGACTAAGATAGGCTCTTACTTCGAGCAAGATAGTTTAGGGTTTGGCTATTGATATAACTTTATCTACTTTAATACGCTCTAAATTATTCAAGTGAGATGAACAAAATAATAGCAATTGCAATTGACGTATATGTAGACCCTGATATAGACAATTTAAAAAACTGTATCAAGGATATTAATTTACTTATAGATACATTGTCAAGCAAATATTATTTTGATTCAATTGAACTTTTTTCCCAACCCGAACAAACGACTTTGTCATTTCTGTTTACTCGTTTGTACGATGAGTTTATAAATTCACTTGAATCAGATAATATACTTCTGCTATTCGCCGGGCATGGGGAATTTAATTCAAAATTGGAAACAAGTTATTGGCTTTGTTCTGACTCTAAAAAGACGAATCCAACTACGTGGTTTAATGTCGGAGATTTACTAAGGTTCTTTAGCGCTTCACCTGCTAAACACATTGCTTTAATTTCTGACAGCTGCTTTTCAGGTGCAATTTTTGAACTCAAAAGAGGGGGTGGTTCAATTGCTTTAGATGGCAAAGTTTCAAGGCAAGCATTGACTTCTGGCGGTATTGAAAATGTTAGCGATGGACAACAAAAT
>CAYWUY010000051.1:0-16573 GCA_964461535.1 uncultured Flavipsychrobacter sp. | reverse complement strand
TAGTCAACATCGACAACAGACCCCGGCTTTTGGTTCACTAGTTGATTCAGGAGATAAGGGGGGCGTTTTTTTCTTTAAATTAAAACGAAATGACTCAACTATTGTAAAATCTGTAAGCATCCCATTAGAGATAAGTCAACAAGTGAAAATCGACAGCATTTTCGAAATACCATTTTTTAGTGAAAACAGATATTTCCGAAACGACTATATTAATGCTTTTGTTCAACAATTAGGTTATTCAATAGTAAATGATGTTCGTGTTTTTGTCGCTCAAGATGAGGAATATTCAATCTCTAGAAGTAGTGAAATGGAATTTTATCTTGAAGTTGGATATACTATAGAAATACTAAATGAAAAGTTTCTTAGTATTTTAATTAGTCGCCACGATTATTTCGGTGGCACTCATCCTAATCATTATATATACAGCATAAATTTTGCATTTGGTCCAGAACGAAAAATATCTCTTTATGATATTTTAGATTATCGTGGATTTTTGTCATTAGAAGTTTTTTTAACAACAATGATCGACCAGTATGTTGAAATAGAATTTAGGGATATGTTAAAGAGCTATTCAACTTATAAATATACATCCCAACTTGACTTTTCATTTAATGACAAAGTATTTACAATTTACTATATTAATCTATTACCCCATGCTTTCAAAGCTTGTGGATTTTTGGAAATACCAATTAACGTAGTGAGGTTTAGAATATAGATTATAATATTATCAATGTATCCTCCTCGTTGTAACGAGAATGGTACAGTAGTGATTTTTAATGCAAAAAGCCTTCACTTTAGCGAAGGCTTTTCATTTTGTTAACGTGATCCGGATTGGATTCGAACCAATGACCCTCAGCTTAGAAGGCTGATGCTCTATCCAACTGAGCTACCGGACCAGCCTCAGTTGTTAATCGTTGTTGTTTTACCATCAACGGAGCGCAAAAGTAAAACAATTTTTCAAATTATCAGCGTTTCTTGCCTTTTTTATTCTGATTTTGTTGTTGTTCGTCGGCATCGCTTGGTGCTTGGCCGTCTGATAGCATTTTTATGGGGGCTATATCTTGTATATAGTTCCACATGCCGTTGCTCCAGCGTAGTGCATCGTACTGTCCGCTAGGCACATAGGTGTATTTTCTAGATGGGTCGTTTATTTCTGATGTTAGGTTGTCGGTAAGTATATAGTAGTTTGCCGGGTCCCATTTTAGGGTTACGGTTACGCCTTTTTTATATTCTTGTATGAAGCGTACTATGGGCTGGCGCGGGAAGTTGGTAGAGCCTATGCCGAATATGGGTGCGCCAAAGACGGTTCCTTTATCGTTAAAGGTGAGTGCATCTAGCAGTTTGACATTGCTGGCCATACCTGCGGCCGAGAAACCAAACAAGGTATATACTTTTTGGCCGTTTACCTCGTTGGTTTTAATGTCGTAGTATAGGGCTCCGTACCATTTGCCATTGGTTAGTACGCTGTCTTCAGCGCCTTTTGCCAGTTGTGGGGTGTAGTCTAGCAGGCCATATAGTTTTAGCTGTTCAGAGGGCATTTGTATGGCTCCGTAGTAGCGTTTGCCTATGGCTGAGAATTCTATTTCCCAGTTGAACATGCGAAAGGCATTGTCGTCGGGGTAAATGATATTGATAACCTCTCCCAGCTTGTTGAAGGGGTACATGCAGGAGTTAGGTATTTTTAGTGTTTTTACTAGTTGGCGAACGAAGCGTTCGCTGTAGAGTAGGTGGGTTTCGGTGATGGGGGCATTAAACATGGAATCTGCGGTGATGAGCAGAGAGTCTTCCATTATTTGAAGTTTTTCCATGTTTTGAGGGGTAATGCTTTGTGCCCTCAATGCTGGTTGCATACCACATACCAGGCCTAGTATGGCCACACATTTCTTGATTTGCGCACTACTTATCATAGTTTCAAACCTACATTTTTTTATCTTAAACAAAAAATAATTCTAGTATTGGCCTGTGGCTAATAGTACCAGGGTGCAGGCTATAACGGGCTGTATGCCGTTGGCTGTAGCCAGTTCTTCGAGTTCTTCGTTTTCGGTGCCGGGATTAAATATGATACGGCGGGGATGGAGCGACAGTATATAATTGTAATACTGCTGCTGGTGTATGGGGTTGAGGTATAATGTAACGGTATCGACATTGGGGCTATCTACAAGCGTTTTAGATACCGCTACATTATCTACAATAGTTTCTTTTTTGCCTATAGCTACTACATTGTGGCCATGCGCCCTAAGGCTGTGTATAGCTTTGTAGCTATAACGGCTAGGGTCGTCGGATGCGCCTAATACTAAGGTGTAATCTTTCATGGCTGTAAATGTGTGCTGTGTTATGCTAATGATAATGCTACCATTTCGGCTAGGTCCATAACGGTAACGCTATCTTCTTTTTCTTTGTTTTTAATACCATCGGTGAGCATGGTGGTACAGAAAGGGCAGTTAGATGCTATAATGGTAGCACCTGTTTCGAGTGCTTGCTCGGCACGGGCAAAGTTTACGCGTGTGCTTCCGGCTTCTTCTTCTTTAAACATTTGTGCGCCACCTGCACCGCAGCACATACCGTTGGTGCGGCATTTTTTCATTTCAATAAGCTCGGTATCGAAGGCTTGCAGTACTTCGCGCGGGGCTTCGTATATGCCATTGCCACGGCCTATGTAGCAGCTGTCGTGGTAGGTAATGCGTTTGCCCTTGAATGCGCCCCCGTCTTTAAGCACTATCTTGCCTTCGTTGATAAGACCTTGCAAAAAAGTGGTGTGGTGCATTACCTCGTAGCTACCGCCTAGGGCTGGGTATTCGTTTTTTATAACATTGAAGCAGTGCGGGCATGTGGTAACAATTTTCTTTATGCCGTAGCCATTAAGTATATTAATGTTGTTGTAGGCCATCATTTGGAAAGTGAGTTCGTTGCCCGAACGGCGCGCCGGATCGCCGGTGCACATTTCTTCTTTTCCGAGTATAGCAAATGAAACCCCAACTTTATTTAAGATTTGAGCAAATGCGCGAGTTACTTTTTGTGCGCGTTGGTCGAAACTGCCGGCACATCCTACCCAAAACAATACTTCAGGCGACTCTCCATTTGCGGCAAATTCTGCCATTGATCTTACTTGCATAATACAGATTAAGTTGGTTCAAAAATACAACAAGAATGTGCAATAACTATACACCGGGGCATTTTGTCTAAAAAAATGCTTACCTATATTAGATAATATAAATATGGGTATTGGATTGTACTAATTGACGTATCTGCCATCGGGGGTATACATAACGGGCAGAATTTTGTGGTTTTTCTCAAAATAGTCGTAGCCCATCTTTAGCACCGACCAGAATTCTTGTTTGGCAGGGTCTTTGCCATATTCGCGGGCTAGGAAGTTGAGACCGGCCTGGTTGAACCTGAGCGGATATATATGTACCGGTATATTTTCCTCACCGTTCATTTTGGCATTTAGGCAAAGGGTGTATAGCTCTTGTATGCCTTCGTCGGTCATAGGTAGGCAGCCTACGGTAACACAGCCACCATGAATATAGATATCGCCACCAGGGCGTGCTTTGTTTAAGGTTTGTTGATAGTCGGAATAGTTGGGGTAGTTGAGTAACATGGATAGATGGTACTCGCTCTTGGGGTTAAAATCTTCAATGAAGTAATAGCCCTCGGGTACTTGATGGTCGCCCTCGGCTCTTTTAGGGCCAAGGATGCCAGACAGCGCACAGATGTGGAATACTTTAACCAGCTTGTATTCGGCGTTTTCATTGTTGCGCCCCCACACTTCCAGCTCGTTTTGCGACTTAAAGGCTCTTAGAAAAATATCTTTGGGAGGGTAGGAGATGTTTTTCTTTTTAAAGTCTTTGGCTAGCGAGTCGTTGAATTTTTTCCATGCCTCGGACACTCTGCTACAGGATAGCTGAAAGTCTTTGAAGTTTTGTATGTCGGTTTGTGCCCATGCATGAGACGTGCCTATAAAACAGACAAAAATGAATACTAAAAATTTGTATGGCATGGACATTATGAAGCTATACAACAAATATATTAAATAGAACTAGAGAATAATAATAGTGCTTACTTTTTATGATTGTGTTGTATAGAGTCTGTAATGGCCTGATATATTTTTTGGATATCGGGATATTTTTCCAGTAGGTCAACCTGGCTATCTATGGTTTCTTTATCGCCCCTAATGGCTGGTCCTGTTTGGTTTTTATGTGCGTTACCTAGTTTTATTTTATCGTATGTCTGTTGCCATATAGGTTGCAGCACGCTGGTAGGCAGGCTGTTATCGGCAAATATTTTTTCATTTATAGCCCATAGGTGGTTGATGAAGTTATTGGTAATAACGGCACACAGGTGCAACCACTTGCGTTGTTCTTCTTTGGCTTCAATAATGTTATCAGACAGGGCATGCGTCATTTCGTTGATGAAGCGTTTAGCTTTATTGCTAGAGGCTTCCCAAGCTAGAGGTATGTTTCTGTGAGATGGTATACTGTTCTTTTTAATAGAGTATATAGGCCAAATAACACCATAGTCGTCTGAGGCAGTATTGAGTACATTGATAGAAATAGCACCAGCAGTGTGTATAACTACAGACTTAGAAAAGCGAAGTTTGCTAGCAATATCTGCTATAGCAGCATCTGATACTGCAATAAAGCATACATCTGCTTCTATGTCTTGGTGTTGTTCTATTGTTCCGAATGTTCCTGCTAATAGTCCTTCTGCAAGTTCTTTGGCTTTTTGGGTATCTCTAGCGAAAACTCCTTTACAATGATGCCCGGCTGCTACTAATCGTTTTCCGAAAAACCAAGCAATATTGCCTGTTCCGATGATAGTGAATGTCATTTCGGTTATTTGTTATTTAGGTAATATTGTTCCATAATATTATGTACACGCTCTTTAAGTGCAGGCACATCATCAATAGTCAATCCCGCGGTAGGGATGGGTTCTAGAAAATGTATTTTGACACTATGAGGACGCATCCAGAATGTTTTAGTACTAGGTAATACTTTAGCTGTATTGAAAATTAAGCCCGGTATAATGGGGCGTTGTGCCTTTATGGCGGTAGAAAAAGCTCCGTCAAAAAAGGGTTGTAGAGGTTCATTAGATTTGTTTCTAGTGCCCTCGGGGTATAAGCATAGATGGGTGCCTTTATTTAAGGTATCCATCATTTTGGTGAAGCTTTCTCTTCTGCTATTAGGATTTTTTCTGTCTACCAGTATAGAGCCGGTTTTGTAAATAATGCCAAAGAGTGGGATTTTGGCCATCTCTTTTTTGGCAAGTGTTTTATTGGGGCCAGGAATCCAAGGAGAAGAGATGGGAATATCCATTAGTGAATTGTGGTTGAGCACCACAACATAGTTTTCGCCGGACTTGAAGTTGTTTTTACCTTTTCTACTTACCGGGCAGCCAATTAAAGGCATGTATACGCCCATCCATATACGGAAAATGGGTTGCAGTGCTTTTGCCCTTAGTGGTTCGGGAAAGAAAGAGATAATCCAAACGGGAATAAGAATTACCAACATTGTAGCAACAAAAACAAGGGCAGCATATGTGGCGAAAAGATATCCTGCGAAGTTTTTTACTGATTTCATTGTTTTTGTTAAAGTGGTAATTCAGATTTTAGCTACTCAAAGTTAGTTTATTTTCTACAGTGATTTATGTAGATATTAAATGTGCATATATGCTTATTGCAAAGACCAATCTACCGGAGTTTCTCCATGCTGTTGCAGCCAATGGTTGGCTTGACTAAAGTGTTTGCAGCCAAAGAAACCATTATATGCTGAAAGTGGAGAGGGGTGAGCAGCCTTTAATACTAAATGCTTGGAGGTATCTATAAGGCCGCTTTTATTTTGTGCAAATTTCCCCCATAGCATAAATACAACGTTTTCTTTTTGTGCTGATATAGTTTTTATAACCTCGTCAGTGAATATATGCCAACCTATTTGGCTATGCGACATAGGTTGATTGGCTTCGACAGTAAGTGATGCATTTAAAAGCAGCACACCTTGGTGTGCCCACTTTTCAAGGTTAGCAGTAGTGGCGGGTGGTAAACCTAAATCGGCCTGGATTTCTTTAAAAATATTAACTAAGGATGGAGGTGCGGCCACACCATTAGGTACAGAAAAAGAAAGCCCATGAGCCTGCCCGGGATTATGATATGGGTCTTGACCTAGTATTACCACCTTTACTTTACTGAAGGGGGTGGTATTAAATGCATTGAATATTAGCGAGCCGGGCGGATAGATGGTTTTATTAGTTTGCTTAGCTTCTTTTAAAACAGCAACTACCTTGTGGAAGTAAGGTTTATCAAATTCTTGATGTAATACCTGTTTCCACGAGCTTTCTATTTGTACATCCATGTTTTTTAATAGGTGTCGGTAAGTAATAGTTACAGTACATGCATTTCTAATAGCTTTTGGCCTTCAACAAAGGCTTCAAGCTGGTCGTTGACCATTACGGGACCTACACCGGCGGGAGTGCCAGTGAAAATTAAGTCGCCAATATTTAAGGTAAAATATTTAGAAACATATGCAATAATTCTGTCTACCGAGAACAACATATCTTTTGTATTACCTTTTTGAACGGTTGTTTCATTAAGGTTGAGTGAAAAGTTGAGGTCGTTGAGATTATACCCATTAGTTATGGGTAAGAAAGTGCCCACAACAGCAGAGCCATCAAATGCTTTTGCAATTTCCCAAGGGAGCCCTTTTTTCTTTAAATCGTTTTGTATGTCGCGAGCTGTGAAGTCTATGCCTACAGTAAAATCGGCATAATACTTATGCGCAAAACGTTCTTGAATAAACTTGCCATTTTTATTTATACGTACTACTACTTCACATTCATAGTGTAAGTCGTCTGTAAACTCAGGGTAGTATAGCGGTTTGTCTGGTAATAATAATGCGCTTTTAGGCTTCATGAAAATTACCGGTTCAGTAGGTACATCATTTTTTAATTCTTTGGCATGGTCGGCGTAATTTCGCCCGATACATATTATTTTCATAATTTAAAACGATGCAATGAGTCGTGTAAAGATAAAATTTCCTGAGCAAAAACCGCTACATACTGCAAGTATAGCTGTAAGAATTACTGATGTTAACTACGGAGGGCATGTAGGTAATGATTCTATATTGGGTATAATACATGAAGCAAGAATGTTAGCGCTGAAAAGCGGAGGCTTTTCGGAACTAAATGCAGGGGGCAATGGAATGATAATGGCAGACGTAATGATAGCCTATAAAGGAGAGGCATTTTATGGTGATGTATTAGATGTAGCAATTTATGCAGAAGAAATATCTGGCTCTTCATTTGATTTGTTATATATGATAAAAACAACAAGGGGAGATAAGACTATAAACATAGCACAAGCTAAAACAGGTATGGTATGTTTTGATTATGCAAGAAGACGACCAGTGGCTATAGGTGAAGATTTTCGACTATTTCTTGAAGGTAAATAATGTAAGGACATACTATGAACTGGATAAAACAGCCAACTATTTTAGAAAATGACATTATACAACTGCTGCCACTAAGTAGCAGCCATTTTGATGAGCTAGTATCTATAGGTAGTGATTCTAGAATATGGGAGTTTATGTCAATAAATGGCACAGACAAAGAAACGCTATTAACACATTTAAGAAGTGCCTTACTTAAGCGTACCACAGAAGAGCAATACCCATTTACTGTTTACCATAAGCACGACAAAAGAATTATAGGTAGCACATTTTATCATAATATTTTTCCTCAGCATAGAAAGTTGGAAATAGGGTGGACATGGTATCATCCTGATTATTGGAAAACTTCGGTGAATAGAAATTGTAAATTATTATTACTTACCAATGCTTTTGAAGAGTTAAAAGCCATAAGGGTACAGTTAATAACAGATAAAAATAATGCTAGGAGCAGAGCAGCTATAGAGGGAATAGGAGCCGTGCTAGAGGGCATACATAGGAATGAGCGCATACGCGCAAATGGTATGTATAGAGATAGTGTAATGTATAGTATAATAGACAGCGAGTGGCCGGAAGTTAAAGCTCAATTAGAACGAAAGTTGGCTAAGTATTGATGTGTATGCCTATATGTGGTACTTAATCCAATAAAAGAGTTTCAGGAATATATTTTTATTAAGGTGTAGGTTGTTTATTTCTTTAAGCAGTTTAGTCAGGTCGTCTTGGCCGGGCCTAATAGCTAATGCTTCTTCAATGAATTGTTTAGCCAATACATACTCTGATTTATTGAATAAGAGAAGGCCTAGAAGTCGGCAAACTGAATAATCATTTGGCTTTAGTATATAAGCCTTGTTAAGCCATTCCTCTGCTTTAGGAACATCTTTGAGAATGTAAAAACAAAGTACACCCGCATTGAAAGCAATGTCAAAATTGTTAGGTGCAATGTCATGAGCTTGGATATATTGCCTAATAGCTAGTTGATAGTTATTGAAATGGAATGCATTGATTTTACCCATTTCATTAAGCGCTATGTAATTGTCGCTATCGTATATCATTACTCTTTCTAAGAGAGGATAAGCTTCTTTGTAGTCTTCAAGATCGTTAATATAAATAAATGCTATTGTTAAAAGCGTATCTACATCTTTAGGCGCAAGCTGTAGTGCCTTGTTGAGTAATATTTTACTTTTTGCTTTGTCAGCTAAATTTCCTGCGTGAAAGCTACTTAACAATAGTAATAAATCTCTATTGCCGGGATTGCTATTGAATAACTCGTCAATCATTAACTCGCATGCAGTATCATCTTGCTTTAGACTGTGCAGTATGTTTAACTCTAGTTCAATAGTGTCTATATGCAGTGGTTGTTTTACTTTGATTTTGCTAATTAGGTCTAATGACTGTGTTACATCATCTAAGTAAAATGCAAGAAGAAAGGCACACTTTCTAAGTACAGTAATGTTATTGTTATCTAGAAGTAATGCTTTATTTACAAATGTGAGTGCTTGTTCTTTATCGTCAACAGACATGGCAAGGAATGTAGCGTAAACGCAACAAACCATTGGGTGATTTGGAAATTTCTCTGAGAGAAGTTGGTATCGCTTTTTTAGCTCTTCTTCGTCGTGTATGAACCGATAGTATAATCTGGATAATATTTCAGGTAGTTCATAGTCTTTTTCATCTATACCTATAGCCTTTATAAGCACCCTTTCAGCATTATCATAATCCTCATACTCTTTATATAGTAAATCTATATAGTCGGCATATAAATCGTAGCTGTACCAAAAGCTATTTATTGCCCTTTCGTACAATTCTTTTGCTTTGTCTTTATCTTGAATTTTATACCTGTATAAGTTAGCTAGTCCATGCATAGCAGGAGCAAACTCAGGGTCTATTTCAAGTGCAGACTCATAATATACTATTGCTTTGTCTAAGCTTTCAGGCTCGGATGCATATAGTTCGCCTAGGTATTTGTATGCTGTTTTATTCTTGGGGTCTACTTCAATAGCTTTCTTAAAGCTTTGTGCAGCTCCATTGACATCTTTATAGGCATACTGTAGCAACTTGCCATAAAAATTATGTAAAGTAGGCTCGTTGGGGTTTAATTCAATTGCCTTTTCAAAGTGTTGCCTTGATAGATAATAATCTTTGTAGTGATTGTTTAATATAATAGCAAGAATACAATGTGCTTCAGCATCATTTTTATTGATACTCAATGATATTTCTATCCACTTACGCGCTTCTTCATATTCATTCATGTCATTAGCTAACATGTCTGCCAGAAAGTTGATAGCTATAGTAAGGTTGGGGTTAATTAATATAGCTTTTTCACATAGTTCCTTAGCCTTTGTGAAATCTTGTTCTTCAGATTTGCATATATTAGCTAGATGGTAATAAATAATAGCATTGTTAGGTGCTATATCAATAGCTTTGTTATAATACTCTCTAGCTAAGTCAGTATTTTTTAGTTTGTAATACAGATTGTTGGCTATATACAAGATACTATCAGCGTCTGTAGGGTTAAGGCTATACGAATTCTCGAAGAATGCAAGCGCTTCTTCTTGATTGTCATTATATACTATAACGCCCATAAGCGTTAATGCATTACTATTAGTGGGGTCTAAATCTAAAGCAGTTTGGCAATGTAGCTTAGCTTTTTCTTTATCGTGCTCGTCTGATTTATGATGATAAATTCGAGCAAGATTAAGATGTAAAGAACTATTGAATGGATCTTTTTCAATAGCTTCTTCCAAATAGTAAATAGCAGCAATAGTGTCGCTGTACTTTTCTAGAAGTAAATCGGCAAGATTTATATATGCATCAGTTTCTCTTGGGTCATTGGCAATGGCCTCCTCGAAATAATGTTTTGCTTTTTCAGTATCTCCTAACCGTTTGTGGTAGAGCTGCCCTAGACTGTTGTAAGCTGTTGCAGCCTCATTTTTATCATTGTCTGTAACAATAAGGTAGTGTTCAATAGCCTTGTTATAGTCGCTATAGTGTTCTTCAAGCAAGTGAGCTAAATCTAGGTGCGTTTCCGAATCCAAAGGATTGATGAGTAATTGGGTTTCCAATCGCTCTCGTTCCATTTGATATTCCCAATCTTGCTTGCTCATAGTATTATTCAAAATTAAGGTATTACAGTTGATTTATTAAATACGAAGCTGTATACTGATATGTTAAAAAAGTAATGTTAACTTTATTTTTCAAACGGAATACTCACCAAGTTTTTACAGAAAGAATATAGCTTTGCAGTAGTAATTTTATGAACATATTTAGGATTAGTAATTATGTGTTGTGGTTAGCAAGGGCAATAGCTATATTTTCTTTTGCTATACTATTTTCAACACTCATAGCTGAATTTACTAGTCATCCCTTTCATAAACTGGCTATAAATGAAAAGGTGTCCATTACAATTTTAGTTACTTATCTATTTCTTTTATTAGGAGCCTTCTGGAAAAAATTCTTATTTGGCATATTGTCGTTAACTACGCTTATGTTTTTTATGAAATATGAGCATGTGGTAATGAATCCATTTATGATGCTTTATCATTTAGGACCCATTTTATTTATACTATCCGGGGTTTTGGATAAGCTAAATAATAGTGATAAATTGAAATGGAAAGTAGGAGAACGAATTAATTTATAACAACTTATATAGAGGCGTGCTTTATGCAATTGTAGATATAGAAACTACCGGAAGTTATGCTGCAGCAAATGGCATAACAGAAATTGGAATTGTGATACATGACGGTAAAGAGGTGGTTAACTTTTATGAAACCTTAGTAAATCCTCAGATTTCTATACCTTATTTTATACAAAAGCTTACCGGAATAAATGATGAAATGGTGGCTAATGCGCCAACATTTGAGGAGATAGCCGGGCAAGTGTATGAATTGTTACAGGATAAGATATTTGTTGCCCATAACGTAAATTTTGACTACTCTTTTGTAAAATATCAATTGGACAAATGTGGTTATGAGCTGAATACTAAAAAGCTATGTACTGTAAGGCTTTCTAGAAAAGTATTACCTGGTTTGCCGGGATATAGTTTAGGTAAGCTGACTCAGCATTTGGGAATAACGCATACCATGCACCACAGAGCGGGTGGTGATGCACTGGCAACAGCAGATTTGCTAGCCTTAATAATTAAAAATGATAGTAGGGGTGAGATAAGAAAAATGCTGAAGGGGAAAAGTTACGAACAATACATTCCTCCGCATTTGCCTGTAGAGCAAGTAGCCAACCTGCCATCTTCTGCTGGTGTATACTACTTCTATAATGGACAGGGTAAGGTAATATATGTGGGTAAGGCTAAGAATTTGAATAAGCGTGTAAAAAGTCATTTTTCTAATAATAAAGTTAATAGGCAAAAACAGGATTTTCTTAGAGAGACATGGCGAATATCTTATAAAGAATGTGCTACTGAGCTGATGGCTCATATACTAGAGAGTACAGAAATAAGGAAACTTTGGCCAGTGTATAATAGAAGTCAACGAGGGTACTTGCCTAAATATGGATTGTATGTTTATGAGGATAGGGAAGGCTATAAACGACTGGCTATAGAAAAGCTAAAGCCTACTGTAGTGCCTGTATACTCCTTTAACACCATAACTGAAGGACATAACACACTAAGAGGACTTTTAAAAGAATTTAAGCTGTGTATACGTTTGTGTAATTTGGCTAAAACTACAGATTGTGGTTGTGATGAACATTTGCCAATAGAAGAATATAATATACAGGTAGATGAAGCAATAGCTTGGCTAAAGCGTAAATTGCCAACATTTGCTATAATAGATAAAGGGTTGAAAGAGTATCAGCATAGTTGCATATTGGTTAGAGAGGGTGTGTTTCAAGGTATGGGTTATTTAAGTGAGGCTAGGGCGCAAATAAAAGATCCGGCACAACTTAGTCAATATCTAGAACCTATGCAGGATAATGATTACATCCGCAATTTGGTATATAAACATGCGGCTGACTACCCGGAAAAATGTATAATGTTTTAACTACCCGTATGAATAATGATTAATAAGCTATTGCAAGGCCAGCATGTAGGTATAGAATGGATTGATGTGGTGTTTCCGGATACAGATGATGTAAAGTGGTTAGCTACAAATTACCATTTGCATGAGGCTTTGTTGAATGACTGTCTACAGCCTGGACACTTACCTAAGTATGAAAATATGGATGATTATGATTTTATAATCATAAGGAATTATCATAATAATGAAGATGCAGAGGCAGATACTGTACAGGAAATTACAAGTAAGATAGCTGTATTTATTTCTACTAAGTTTATTATAACAATACATAGAAAAGACTGGTCGGGTATAGCAGAAATAGAAAATTTATTTGCAAGAGGAAATAACTGTAAGGGTACTAGCCATATACTGAATGAGATAGTAAAGCTGGGTTTAAAAAGCTATGATGCTCCCGGACAGAAATTAACTGACTTAATAGAGTATTACGAAAGACAAGTATTTCTTACTGAAAGAAAGGTGTCTTTATTAAAAGGTCTGTATTATATAAAGCGTAAGTTGGATGTTATAAAACGTTTGCTATTGCTAACTAATGATATAATAGATAGGATAGACGATAAAGAAAATACTAACGCGTACACTCGTGATATAAGAGACTTGTATGTGAAGCAGAAAAGCTTGTATGATGCTTTGCTAGAAAATGTGAATCACTTGCTGAATATATACTTTAATATATCTGCACAGCGAACCAATGAAACCATGAGAATACTGACGATATTCTCGGTGTTCTTTATGCCGTTAACTTTTATTGTAGGTATATATGGGATGAATTTTAAGTTTATGCCAGAGTTAGAATGGCGATATGGATATCCTATTTCGATACTGGCAATGTTAATAGTAATCATAGTGATTTATAGATGGTTTAAAAGAAAAAAGTGGTTGTAAGTGCTACGCTTTTTGGTATGCTCCTATAAGAGTAGCCGTAGCTAGTAAACATGTAATGCCCGGAATAGCAAAAAAGTATACAAATGAAGTGTATGAAAATATTGCACTACAAAAGATAAGTGGTAATAATATCTTTTTTATACTTTTCATTGCCTCAGTAGAAAGATTGGATAAAAGCCAACAAAGAGCTGATAATACTGCTAGGGTAGCTATCAAGTTTAGACTCATCCCTTCATAGTTTTCATCATAGCTCCTGATGCTGCCAAACATGTTGAATTTGTTTTTAATCATTTGCTGTTGTAGCCACTGGGCTTTGGGGTCTGCTACTTGATGTCTTGTAAAATGCCCTACGCTGTGGCCTAATAGGAAAAATGCAAATAGTCCTGAACTGATTCGTAATAATAATTTTGCTGTCATCTTTTTTTTGACAAAAGTGCAACGGTATTATTGCTAAAAATTGTAAAAATGAGAACTAACTATTTTTTGTAAAATATCTTTCCAAATTCATTCCTGGTTTTTGCATATTGTAGTGGAGAGTAGCCAGAGAATTTTTTAAATTCTTTTATAAAATGCGACTGGTCATAATAAAAATCATAGAGTTGATTGGTGTTGAAATCTGTGTTTGATGCATTAGCCCAACTAACATAAAATGATTGAAAACGAGTGATGCCAGATAATGTTTTGGGAGATATTCCAACATATTCATTGAATAGTTTGTCAAGATATCTTTTAGTGTATCCGGTCTTTTTTTCTAGCTCATTGATTGTGTAAAGGCCGTTTGATTGAATGATTTGTTTGCTACAATAATCGATGAGGATATTCTCTCTTTTTACATTGCTTAGTGTTTTGATGAGAAAGTGTTGCAGCAAGTTGATTTTTTCTCTAGTAGCAGATGTGTTATTTAGTTGCTCTAAAAGTTGATTGGCATCTTTGCCAAATATATCGCTAAAGCTAATGACCTTATTTTTTAATTCGTGCAACGGGTTTTGTAAAAACCTATGAACACCAAATGGTGTTAGCTCAATGCCTATGGTGCCTGTATATCTGCTTTCTGAATAGAGTGTTACTGGCTTATCCCAAACGCCAATGAAGAAAATGTCATGTTCTTTGAATTGAGTTTTTATTCCATCTTCAATAGTGCATAACGCATTTTTAAAGGAATAAATAATCTTGGCTTTGCCGTTAGGTACTATAGTTCTAACATCCTCTATGGGTACTCCGAAATCGCTTTCGAAAAGCCACATTTGAGATACGTATGGTGCAAGTAAAGGATGAGGATGTAAATGCTGTAACAACATGAGATAGTGTAGAATTATAAAAGTTCTATGGTATTATTCTGCGTTTTTTTAAATAGAAGGTACTTATTTCTGTGCAGTAATTGTGCGCTATATATTGAAGTGTTGCCACTAGTGAAAAAACCTATTGTACTACTAAGTATATACAGTGGCAGGTATTCTATTCCAAATAATTCAATTCCGAGAAGTATGCCTGCAATGGGAGTGTTAGTGGCACTAGAAAATACCGTAATAAATCCAAGTCCTGCAAGTAAATCTATTGGTAGTCCCAGATGTATAGCTAGAGTATTGCCAAGCATAGCGCCTATGAAAAATAGGGGAGTTACTTCTCCTCCTTTATAGCCGGTGCCTATAGTAATTGCTGTTAGTAATAGTTTTATCAGCCAACTGTTATATGGCATTTGTTTAGAGAATGCTGATGCTATTGCTATTCCATTATTTATATTTTTATTTACTCCTAGTCCTATATAGTTCTCTAGATTGAGCAGGGTATATAGTAATACTAATACTATGCCTCCCGTGAGTATTTGCAAGTATTTATTAGTGATGTATTTGTTTAGTGTTTGCTTTATTGTGTGGGTGGTATGTGTGAATGCTAGGGCTGTTAATCCGAAAAGTGCACTAGCAAGAGCAATGTATATTATTTGTAGTGCAGATAGCTGCGGTAAGTAATTTTTACTAATAGTATAATGGGTGTGGTTGATAGAAAATAAGGTAACAGTTTGGTCTGCTATGATGGCAGTAGTTATGGCTAGAGGTAAGTATTTGTAAAAGTATTTTCCGCTAGCAATAACTTCTATAGCGAATACGCCAGCAGTGATTGGTGTGCCAAATACTGCGCCAAATCCTGCTGCTAGTCCGGCAGTAATTAGCAGGCCGGTATATTTTGTGTCTACTTTAAATGCTTTTAAAAAAGTAGCTGCAATGCTACCGCCTGCTTGTACGGCTGTTCCCTCTCTTCCTGCACTACCACCTAGTAGGTGTGTAAGCCATGTGGTAAGTATTACCAATGGCATCATGGCTGACGGAATTTTACTTTTGTTACTGAGTATTGCTGATATTAATAAGTTATTTCCGGCTTCAGATAGGGTACTAATTGTTTTGTATAAGTATGCTATAAGAAGTCCGCCAATAGGTAGTAGGTATAGTAGAAAATTATTGTTCCACTTGAATAAAGTGATTTTGTCAAGAACAAACAGAAATACTGACACAGCTATGCCCGTACTAATTGCTGTAAGGATAGCGCATGTCAGTATTTTAATTCTATCAGAAAATTTGCTTTTGTTTAATTTGTACATAGCCTACAACAACATTTGAATGAGCAAATGATATATATTTATTGTAGGCGCCATCATCCTCTAAAGGCGGTTGACTAGGTAGGACACCATTACCTCTTGTACAAAGATACTAGTTGTTGCTTTTATTTATATCCGTAGATGTATTCTTTTGTTGTATAAATTTTCTCCCTATAGAGTGTGCTGTTGGTTTTAATAATATATTCGCTACAGACTATGTGTTTTCTGTTATATGGATCCCAGTCGTAAGTATAACCCAGCTCAGTCCATGGGTATCTATTAGCAGTGTCCGGTACAAAAAATCTTCCTATACGTTGAGCATTTATCCATTTAATATGACTTGAATCTGTGTTAGGCGGGAAAGCTAATCCGCAAGAGTTGTCATTGATTTCCATATCGGCACAAGGGCGGAAAATATCTTGTGGCCTTACCCATAAAGTAACAAAGTAATTATATTGGCTTTCAGGTTGTAGCCCTAATAATTGTTTTAATCGCATGTTTATTCTGCTACTGTCTACGCCTGCAACTTTTTCTTTTAGCTCTGGTGCTACTGTTACCCACATAGAGTATGAGCCAGGATTGTAAGCTTTATTGTTGGTGTCAGTACCTTGTATGTACCATTTATATTCTTTAGTCCA
>CAYWUY010000050.1:0-22675 GCA_964461535.1 uncultured Flavipsychrobacter sp. | reverse complement strand
CAGGTATCTACATGGTAGAACTAACATCAGGTTCACAAGTAGTAACTAAACGTTTAGTGAAAGAATAATATCTAATTATTTTCTACAGAAAAAGGCGGCTTGTCCGCCTTTTTCTGTTTTTGTAGCCTTTGTTTATAGTTTTTTTCAAGTTGTGAATAACTATTTCTATGGCAAATTCATAAACTACATTAAGTTTGTTATAGTTTGCTAATTACTAGAATATGTCATATAGTCATATCCGTGAGCGGATAGAATCCATTTCTGTTGAGCATGGCCAGTGTGATGCAATAATACATGGTGATGTATCCTTAAAGTATGATGATTTAATATCTCGTGCTAAATATTTAGCATTAGGTATAGTGCAGCAATGTGATAGCAATGTTATTGCTATTGACGCTACTAGGTCTATAGAAATGGTTATTAATGTCTTGGCTTGTTTGTTTGCCAATAAGGCTTATGTTCCTATAGATTTAAGATTGCCTAACGATAGACTTGTTTCTATAAAGCAAGAAGCTGGACTAGAGTTTGTGCTCCTGTCTGATATTAAGAATGAAGAAGACTTTTGTAGACTAGGTTTTAGTATTCTTAAAGAACCCTCTGATAACAGTCTTTTACCAGTATTGCCTGATATTTTTTCAGAATCTTTATTATATATATTATTTACTTCTGGCTCCACAGGTATACCTAAAGGGGTCGAAATGTCAGAAGCTGCATTACGAAATCTACTTATTTGGCAAGAAAAAAACTCACTTGCTTCGGTAGGAGATAGAACATTACAATTTGCTCCTTTAACTTTTGATGTCTCATTTCAGGAAATCTACTCAACACTTACAACTGGGGGGACTATAGTACTAATTGATGACGCAGATGTTATTGATCCGGAGAGGTTATTGAATATAATCGTAAATAAGTCTGTTAATAGATTATTCTTACCATTTGTTGCACTTCAAATACTTGTTGATGAAGCTGTTAGTTCTAGTAATTTCCCGGCTAGTTTGAAAGAAGTAGTAACTGCAGGAGAGCAACTTAAGATAACACCTCAATTACGTACATTTTTCTCAAACACTAATTCAAAACTATATAATCAATACGGACCTACCGAATGTCACGTTGTTACATGTTTATTATTGCAAAATAGCCCAAATAGTTGGCCAGAATTGCCATCAATCGGTAAGCCTATTGATAATGTTGAAATATTGATATTAGACGACAGCCGAAATATTTTAGATGTAAATCAGTCAGGCGAGATAGCCATATTAGGGGAGGCATTGGCTGATGGTTATACTAATCCTGAGTTGACTAAGGAAAAGTTTGTTTATCTAAACTATAGAGGTAAGTCCACCAGAGCATATTTAAGTGGTGATATAGGTTATGTAGATGGCGAAGGATACATATATTGTTTAGGTAGAAAAGACGAGCAAATTAAAATATCTGGATATAGGGTAGAACTCGGTGAAATTGAAGTATCTATAAGTAGAGTTGCGGGTATAAAGAATGCAGTGGTAAAATCTTTTGATATCAATGATGCTAAAATTCTAATCGCATATTACATATCTAATGATACAAATCTTGATGATAAAACAATAAAAACAGTTTTGTCAAAAACACTACCACCATATATGATTCCATCTAGATTTATACGTTTAGATGAGTTTCCGTATACATCCAGTGGTAAAGTAGATAAGAAGAATTTACCTAATCCAATAGCCCATAATAGTAAAATTGAAATGCAAGAGATTGATATTAAATCAATGATTGCAAATACTATTAAGTCCATACTCAATGTGTCAGTTTTGTCAGACGATGATAATTTTTTTGACCTTGGTATGTCGTCTTTATTGGCTATTAAAACTGCATCCATTTTAAAAAATGAATACAAAATAAAAGTTCCGGTTTCTCACATATTTTCTTACCCTTCGCTTCGTCAACTTTATTCAGCATATAATGGTGTCAATGAAAGTCAAAAGTTATTGAAGCTAAATAAAGTAAATGAAGATATAGCAATCATTGCTATGACTGGGAGGTTTCCCGGTGCAGATAGCTTAGATGATTTCTGGGAAATTATTAAAAGCGGACGTAGTACTATAACTTCTTTCACAAAAGAAGAGCTCGATCCTTATTTGCCAAAAGATTTAATAAATGATCCTTTATATGTAAAGGCCAGGGGAATTCTAAAGGATGCTGACTGTTTTGACGCAAATTTTTTTGGAATAAGTCCCAAAGAGGCCGAATTAATGGATCCTCAGCAGCGCTTATTCTTAGAATTGTCTTATGAAGTATTACAAAAAGCAAATATTAATCTAGAACATACTCAAGTAAAGATTGGTGTATTTGCAGGTACTGCTAATAATACCTATTACACTCATAATGTTCTATCTAACCAGTCATTAGTTAATAAGATAGGTGCATTCAAAGTAATGACGTTGAATGAAAAAGATTATATAGCGTCAAGAGTTGCATATTTACTTAATTTAAAAGGTCCAGCAGTAAGTGTATATTCCGGATGTTCAACCTCTGCATTAGCTATTACTCAGGCAGTAAATGCTTTACGTAGTGGTCAGTGCAATATGGCTATTGCTGGGGGTGTAAGTATTACTTCTCCTATAAATAGTGGTCATCTGTATGAGGAGGGGGCAATGTTAAGCAAAGATGGCTCTTGTAAACCCTTTGATGTTGATGCTAATGGCACGGTTTTTAGTGATGGTGCTGGTGTGCTTCTATTAAAGCCGTTATCAAATGCCATAGAAGACGGAGATGTTGTTTTGTCTGTTATTAAAGGAATTGGTGTTAATAACGACGGTGCTAATAAGGCCGCCTTTACAGCTCCAAGTGCTCTAGGGCAAGCTGATGCCATAAAAAGTGCTATCCTAGATGCTGGAATTGAATCTAAAGATATAACATATATAGAAGCGCATGGCACAGCTACACCTATAGGCGACCCAATTGAAATTGAAGGACTTAAGCTTGCTTTTTATAATAGCTCAAGTAGATCAAATTGTGCTATCGGGTCTGTAAAGTCAAATATCGGACACCTAACAGCTGCGGCTGGTGTGGCCGGGGTTATAAAGACGATTCTTCAATTTCAAAATGGTGCCATAGCTCCCATTGCTCATTTTTCTACTCTTAATGCTAATATTGATATTGCCGACACGCCTTTTTATTTTTCTAAATCATATAAAGAGCAAGACTCTAATAATATAAAGTATGCCGGTGTAAGTTCATTTGGTGTTGGTGGAACTAATGTGCATATTATATTAGAAAATAAGCAGATTCATCCAGTCACTATCGAATCTGATACTCCTTTATCTAATATAATGATATGGTCTGCAAAGTCAGAGCGGTCAGTAAGTTTATATAAAGATCAATTAGGGAAATTTCTATTAAACACTAGTAGTCAAGATTTTTTTAATATAGCTGCAACACTTGCCGACGCTAAGCAAGACTATAATTATAGAGCATTTGCAATAGGCAATGCTTCAAGCATAATAAAGAAAATAGAGTCAGCAAAGCCTAAAAAGTCTTATAATAATAAAATTGCTTTTACCTTTCCGGGGCAGGGGGCGCAGTATATTAATATGGGGGCGTCGCTCTATTTGTATTATAAAGAATACAAACAAGCTGTAGACTCTTGTTCGGCTATATTATTGCCAATAATTAACGCAGATATTAGACAAATCATTTTTGGTACATCTGCTGACGCTTCAGTATTACTAAATAATACAAAATATACACAGCCCGCAATTTTTGTAACATCTTATGCATTAGCTATACAGCTACAGGCATGGGGTATACATCCTGATGTTTTTATAGGGCATAGTATAGGAGAGTTTGTAGCTGCTCATCTAGCAGGTATTTTATCTTTAGAAGATGCTTTAACGCTTGTAGCAAAACGTGGAGAGTTGATAGCAAAGCTTCCTCAAGGGAAAATGTTAGTTGTTAAGGCTGATTACAATACAGTAAAACAATATTTGTCCGATTCAATACAACTAGCCGCTATTAATTCTTCGTCATTGTTTGTGCTGTCCGGAACTACAAGCTCAATACATTCCTTATCTGAAGAACTAAAGTCTAAACATATAATTGCAAAGTCTTTAAACGCTAGTCATGCTTTTCACTCCAATATGATGCTGCCTGCGCTTGAAGATTACCGAAAAGTTATATCCTCAATAGTGTTTCAGAAGCCAAAGGGTAATATTGTATCTAGCGTCACAGGAAAAGTAGTTACTGATGAAATGTGTAATAAAGACTATTGGCTGCAACATTTAACCTCAACAGTCGATTATCATTCTGCTATAAGTAACAGTTTGCAACATGAAGATTATACCTATATAGAAGTAGGTCCGGGTGCAGCCAATACTACTTTTATAAATGAAATTTCTTTAAGTGCTAATAAAGAAGTTGTAGCTACACACCTTATTTCTGGTGTAGATGTGAATACCGAATATACACAGTTATTACAGGCTTTAGGAACCATCTGGCAGTCAGGGCATAATGTTAATTGGTTATCTTATTATAGTGCGTTTAAGTATAGCAAGGTGCAAGTGCCAACATATGCTTTTGACAGAAAAAGATATTGGCTAAATCCGGGAGGAAATTATAGTTCGGTTACGCATGTTGCTAGCTCAACAAATAATATTATTTCTTCTCAGTTAGATTCGTTAATTGATATAAATTATACTGAAAAAATAATTCAATTACTAGAAGAGGCTACTGGTTTTAGCGAGTCTCAATTAGACTATGATACATCTTTCATTCAACTAGGTTTAGACTCTTTGCTACTTACCCAAGTAGCACTTAGTATACGTAGAGATTTAGGAGTACATATTACATTTAGGCAACTACTTGAAGAGTACAACAGTATAAGACTATTAGCTCAGTTTGTGGAATCTAAATCCTCTACAGATAAGATTCCTGTTAGCCCTAAGCCAGGTGAAAGCAATAATTTTCAACTGACTTCAGACGATTTAAAAGAAATTAAAAAACCATTTGGGGCTATTGCTCAAATAGATAAAAGTAAAACTGAACTTACTCAAAAACAGTCTGAATTTTTAAGTCAGTTAACGTATAATTATAACAGTAAAACAGGCTCCAGTAAACAATATGCACAAGCTCATAGGTTGCACATGGCCGATCCTCGTGTGGTTACTGGTTTTAAACCACATCTTAAAGATTTAATTTATCCTATAGTAGCCAATAAATCTAAAGGTAGTAGACTGTGGGATATTGATGGCAACGAGTATATAGATGTGCTTAATGGGTTTGGTTCTAATATGTTAGGCTATCAGCCTGAAGTATTAAAGAAAGCAGTTTTAGACCAAATTGAGGCTGGCTATGAAGTTGGTCCTCAGCATGCCTTAGCTGGAGAAGTTTGTGAGCTTATCTGTCAGTTCACAGGCTTCGACCGTGCAGCATTATGTAATACCGGTTCAGAAGCTGTTTTAGGTGCTATGCGTATAGCTCGAACGGTTACAGGTAAATCTCTTATAGTAGCCTTCTCAGGCTCCTATCATGGTATTGTAGATGAGGTAATAGTAAGAAAAACAAGTAGCCAAAAATCATATCCCGCGGCAGCTGGAATACTCCCCGATGCGGTAAAAAATATGTTAGTACTTGACTATGGTACAGACGAATCTTTGCGTATCATAGAAGAACGGGCATCTGAAATTGCCGCTGTTTTAGTAGAGCCTGTTCAAAGTCGTAGGTTAGAATTTCAGCCAGTTGAATTTCTTAAACAGTTAAGAATAATTACAGAACAAAATCAATGTGTGCTAATATTTGACGAAGTGATTACGGGCTTTAGAACTCACATAGGAGGTGTTCAACATTTATTTGGTATTCAAGCCGATATAGGTACTTATGGTAAAGTTGTAGGTGGTGGTATGCCTATTGGTGCAATAGCTGGTAAGCGAAATTTTATGGATGCATTAGATGGTGGTTATTGGCAATACGGAGATGATAGTATTCCTGAAGTGGGTGTTACTTATTTTGCCGGTACTTTTGTTAGGCATCCATTGGCTTTGGCTGCTGCAAAGGCTTCTTTGCAGTATTTTAAAGCTTCTGGGCCACAGCTACAGGAGACTTTAAATGCAAATACAAATTACCTGGCTACGGCTATCAATAAAGTATTTGTGCAGTATGGTATACCTGCTTTTGTTGCGCATTTTGGATCGGTATGGAAAATTAAATTTAGAGATGTTATACCTAATTCAGAGTTGTTATTTACAATAATGAGGTATAATGGTGTTCATATTTGGGATGGTTTTCCTTGTTTCTTAACTGAAGCACATTCCCAATCTGATATAGATAGTATTGTAGCAGTTTTTACTAATGCATTACAGCAGATGGTTGACAATGAGTTCTTTACTGCTGCAACAGATGGCGTAGGCGGTAACCTGTTGTTTGATGGCCCACCGGTTCCCGGTGCCAAAATTGGTAGAGATGGGTTGGGTAATCCGGCTTGGTTTATTGCAGACGTAAATGACCCTAATAAATATTTGCAAATAGTATAATTTTTTGAAGTTGACTAAGTCGATGAGTGGTATTTATAAAGAAGTAAATTTTAATCCGTTCGAGCGTGGTATTATTGAAAAAGTAGTGCCTGCTACTGAACCTCAAATAGAAATTTGGCTATCCTGTCAGATAGGCGGAGATGATGCCTCCCGTGCTTACAATGAATCTATCTCTTTGTTATTAGCTGGAGAGGTAAGAGTAGATGCTGTAAAATATGCCATAGAAGAAGTGGTAAAGCGCCATGATTCTATAAGAGGGGTATTTACTCCCGATGGTAGTCAAATGTGTATTTATGAATCCTTATCCGATTTCTTAGATGTACAGGATGTTTCTTATCTATCTCCTGAACAACAAATGCATGCTTTGGAAGAATATAAATCTTCTATAGCTAATAAGGTGTTTGATGTAATATTCGGACCCTTATTTTTTGCTAAGCTGCATATTGTTGCTACAGATCGGGTAGTGCTTACTTTATCTGCACACCACATTATTTGTGACGGATGGTCCTTAGGAGTAATTCTTAAAGATATTGCAGCACTATATAATGCACATGTTCAGAACCTAAAGCCAAATTTGCATTTGCCAGAGATGTATAGTAACTACGCTCAGCAGCAAAATGCTTATTTGTCTAGTAAAGAGTATAAAGTTGTAGAAGATTACTGGCATAGCCAGTTTAAGGATATTACACCGGTGCTAGAATTGCCAACGGATGAACCATATCCTTTAATAAGGTCGTTTAATAGCCATAGACTCGATTTTCATTTAGATGCTTCTTTAGTAGATAGGATTAGATCTTTTAGCCTTAAAAATGATGTTAGTTTTTTTACTACGCTTTTGTCTGCTTTTGAGCTTGTAATACATCATATTTCTTCTTCCGACAAAATAGTTATTGGTGTTCCTGCGGCTGGTCAATCTATTTCTGGTATGCCATCTTTAGTAGGGCATTGTGTTAATTTATTGCCGTTGCTTTCAACTATATCTGCCGATGCGTCTATCAATGATTACATTCAGGGGCGCAGAAAACAGATATTGCAAGATTTCGATTATCAACAAATTACGTTCTCAACTCTATTAAGACGTTTAAACATTACTCGCGATTTGTCTAAAGTTCCTTTAGTGTCAGTAATGTTTAATCTTGATATGGATATGGATAAAGATGTTTCCTTTTATGGATTGAATCATAATCTTATATCTAACCCTAGAAGTTTTGAAAACTTTGAATTATTTGTAAATGTTACAGGTTCTGGTAATGACTTAACGGTAGAATGGTCTTATAATACCACTCTTTTCAAATCAGATACCATAAATTATTTTATGGGTCTGTTTGAAAAATGTTTGAATACAATAGCTCTTACACCTATTCAAAGGGTTAAAAACATTTTTAAAGTAGAATCTTCTAATGAGTTATCTGTAATACACGGCCCAAAGATGGAGATGGGAGGTGCACCATTGTTACCTTATGCGGTTACTATGGTTGCTAAGCATTTACCCAACAATCACGCTGTTTCAGATGCCTCAGAAACGTTATCCTATTCAACTTTAGATGCAAGAGCAGTTGGTATTGCTAAGTATCTTGTCAATGCTGGTGTTCAGAAGGGCGATATTGTTGCTTTTGCAGTGCATAGGGGAGTTAATGTTGTGGCGCTAATGTTAGGTATACTAAAGGCCGGTGCTACATATCTACCTTTAGATATAACATATCCTGAAGATAGATTAACATACATTTTATCTAATTCTGGAACAAAATATCTTGTTGCTTCAGTAGCTATTAATGCACCATCTGTTGCCAGAAGTTTTTCTTTAGAAGATATTTTATACAGTATAGATGATGTTGCAGATGTGGCTTTGCCTGCTATTTCACCACAAGATCCGGCATATATTATATATACTTCTGGTTCTACTGGTCAGCCTAAAGGAATAGTAGTTAGCCATCATAACCTAAGAAATTTTTTACTTAGCATGCTGGTTCGTCCGGCTATAGCTCCTAACGATGTGCTTTTGGCGGTTACTACTGTTGCATTTGATATTGCAGTGCTCGAGTTGTTTATGCCACTATTGGCAGGTGCCAAAGTTGTAATAGCTTCATCTTCTGATACTAAAGATGGTTATAAGTTATTGGAGTTAATTAGGGCACAAGGCATTACCTATATGCAAGCTACGCCTACTACTTGGCAAATGCTATTGCATGCTGGTTGGGATAGTAATAATAAGCTAAAAGTGCTCTGCGGTGGTGAAGCGTTATCATCTTCTTTAGTAAAAAAAATATTTCCTAATGCTATCTCTCTTTGGAATATGTATGGCCCTACCGAGGCAACAGTTTGGTGTACGGTTAAACAAATTGAAAATCCTGATGATAGAGTAACTATAGGTACACCTATTCATAATACTTCAATAAGAATTGTTGATGATTATAATAATGTTGTTAAGATGGGTGTGCAAGGCGAATTGTATATAGGTGGTGATGGTGTAGCTATGGGGTATGTCGCGAGGCCTGATTTAACTCACACAAGATTTGTGCTTGTAGATGGTCAGCCTGTTTATAAATCAGGTGATAAGGCAGTTATAACATTAAGTAAAGAAGTTTCTTATGTAGGTAGGAATGATGATCAAATAAAACTTCGTGGGTATAGAATTGAGTTGGGAGAAATTGAAGCAGTTTTATCTAGTGTCGCAGATATTTCTGAATCCATAGCACTAGTTGATAATGATAAACTGAATGCTTTTGTTACTTTAAAATCTAGCTTTGAGTTTTGGGAAACTATCAGTTGGGAGTATGCAAATGATGTGGCTTTTGCTACTTTGCCTGATTTTGAACGAGATTGGTTGGCTCATTTACAATCTAAGTTGCCGACTTACATGATTCCGGAAAAAATTATTGTCCTAAAAGATTTTCCATTAACGCTTAATGGTAAAATTGATAAAAAGAAAATAAAACAGACGCTTACTGCCAATACAATTAATTGGTTAGACACATATCAAGAACCAACCTCAGATACCGAGAAACTTGTATCTGAAGTGTGGGCTAAAATACTTGGTAAAAGTGCTGTAAGTACTACCGACGATTTCTTTAAAAGTGGTGGACACTCATTGTCTGCAATAATGGTTGTCAATGCATTAGAGAAAAAAACTGGTACGAGAATTAAATTAGAGTGGATATTTAAATATCCGGTTCTTAAAGATTTAGCTGCCTATATTAGCGAACTTATCCCTAAGGTAAATGCCCGTGAAGTAAATACTACTTCTTTAGGTTCTATTGTACAATTGAAGCAAGGTAATGGTATTAATCCATTATACATTGTTCACGGTTATGGTATGGATATTAGTATGTTTACTGATATGGTTAGGCATCTTGACCCTTCTCAAACTGTTTATGGTATACAAGGCACTGACCTTAATGATCCTGATGGACCATTACTTACCATGACTGAGGTGGCCAATAAATACATTGCTGAATTAAAAAACTTAAATAAAGGAAATGAACTGTCTTTAATTGGCTACTCTTTTGGTGGGTACATAGCGTTCGAAATGGCTAAAATATTAAAGTCTCAAGGCTATTCTGTTAAGTTGCTAGGTATGTTAGATGCATATAATGATTCTGCTGAACTACATAGTCACGGTATTAGTAAATGGGTTAAAAAGGCATTTCGTCAAATTCCTAAATCATTATTTATTCTAAAAACATTAATCGCATATCCATCTGAGGCTTTGGCTTATCAAATGGGTGCTATTGATCGTAGAAGAAAAGATAGGGCTTTGAATAATTCTATATTAAATGAAGATAATTTAACGCCGCAGGATAAAGTGTACCGTAAGTACGATTATGCAATAAGAAATTACAATCTAACACCGTATGATGGCTCCATTCATTTATTTAAGGTTAAAAAACGAATTTATTATTTACCGGAAGGGAAGTATTTAGGGTGGAAACCATATGCTACCGGTGGCATAAATACACACTATACCGAGGGCGATCATAAAACGTTTCTAGAACCTCCTAATGATATTAAATTAGCTACTATTTTGCAAAAGGCTCTTAATCAATCATAAACATAGTAGATATTTCATACTGTCTATATCCTTATTGTTTATTTATGAAGCTGCATTTTTTAATAGTATATACATTTACTTTGTAAAAAATAAAAACGCATGAAACGTTACATTTTATCTGCACTATTTATTGCTGCCGCTTGGCCTTCTGTAGCACAATTGAAGTTGCCTGCATTAAGTCCTAATGCTAAAATATCTCAAGATTTCTCGGTATCTAGTATCGATATAGCTTACAGCCGACCATCTATGCGCAATAGAAAAATCTTTGGCGATTTAGTACAATATGGTAGTGTTTGGAGAACTGGTGCAAATGCTGCAACAAAAATTAAATTTGGAGAAGATGTTGAAATAAAAGGTGCTAAAGTTAAGGCTGGTGAATATGCGCTTTATACTATTCCGGGTAAAGAAAGCTGGGAAATAATATTGAATACAGGCACTGGTAACTGGGGAGCAGATGGTTATAGTAAAGAAAATGACATTTTACGTTTTAAAGTAAAGCCTTCTTTCTTAGAGCAAACTTGCCAAACTTTTACTATTAATATTGCAGATATTTCTTTCTCTACTTGTAAAATAGAGATGATGTGGGAGCGCACTAAAATTACTATTCCTGTAAAAGCACTAAGCGATGAGTCTATAGATAAAAGTATAGATAAGGCTATCAATCATCCTTCAGTTCCTTATTTTCAAGTAGCATCATACTACTATGAAAATGATAGAAATTTAGATATGGCTGCTGAATATGTTGATAAAGCATTAGAAACACAGCCTGATGCTTATTGGGTTTGGTATCTAAAAGCTCGTATCGAAAAGCGCTTGGGTCATAATGAAAAAGCTATAGAAGCTGCTCGTAAATCTATAGAAGCTGCTAAAGGTTCTGCTAACGAAGCTGATAATGCCCGTAATAATCAAAAGATTATAGATGCAGCTAAAAATGCTAATAAATTACCTACCGATAGGAAATCTTATTAAGCTATTTAGATATTTTATACAATTAGGTCTGCTTAAGGTTTGTACAAGTGTATGTAGTACATTTGGTCAGCTTTTAGCAGACCTTTTCTTATGCTTAAAAAACTCACTACAACACTCTGCTTGGCGCTATCTGCAAGCACTTTATCAGCACAACAGCTTCGTCCGGCCAGTTCTGATAAAATATATCATGAAATGTCTCAACTAAAACATTTAGTAAATGTTCTTTATGTTGCTGCTCACCCAGATGATGAAAATACCCGTTTATTAGCTTGGCTCGTTAATCAAAAAAATATAAGAACCGGCTATTTATCTTTAACCAGAGGCGATGGGGGACAAAATATTATTGGTAGCGAACAAGGTGAGGCCTTAGGTCTAATTCGTACTCATGAATTAATAGAAGCTCGAAAAATTGACGGAGCAGAGCAGTTTTTTGCACGAGCCATAGATTTTGGTTTTTCTAAAACGTATACCGAAACATTTAATCATTGGGATAAAAATACCTTGGTTGGAGATGCTGTATGGGTTATTAGAAACTTTAAGCCAGATATTATTATTTGTAGATTTCCCCCAAATAAAGATGCTGGTCATGGTCAGCATGCCGCTTCAGCTATCGTTGCTGAAGAAGCATTTCGTGCAGCCGCGGACTATAAACAGTACCCAGAGCAATTAAAGTATGTAGGTGTTTGGGCTCCCAAATCTATATTGTGGAATACCTACAAGTTTGGTGATAGAAACACAACTTCTGATGATCAGTTCAAAATGCCTGTAGGCGACTATCTTCCTACAATGGGTATGGGTTCTGGTGAACTTGCCGGAATCAGCCGAAGTATTCATAGAAGTCAAGGTGCGGGCACCCCTAGTGTTCCTGGTATACAGACAGAGTATTTTAAATATGTAGGTGGAGATACTATCAATTCAAAATTGTTTGAGCATATCAATACTACTTGGGGCAGAGTGGGTAGACCTGAAATAGGTGATAAAATAAAGCAGATGTTAGCTGCATTCGATTTTAAACATCCTGATGCTTCTTTGCCTGAGTTAATAAGTATCCGTAAAATGATTGCCACAGTTTCTGATGCGTATTGGCGAGAGCAGAAACTAAAGGAAATTGATCAAATAATCTTGGATTGCTCAGGTATTATGGCTGAGTTTTATGGCAAAACGCCTCATGCGGTAGCTGGTTCAAGCATGCCTGCTACATTAAAGGTGATTGGTCGCTCTTCGTACACTGATACCAAGTTAATAGGTATAAACTGGGGAGACGGTACTGACACAATTTGTACTGTTAATCTTACAGGAGATTCCTTAGTTAGTTTAGATCACAATACTAAAATTTCCCCTGATGCTGCTTTAACAGAGCCTTATTGGTTGTCATCAGCTCCTACCAGCCCGGGCTTATTTAGCATTCCTGGTTATGATGTTTTAGGTAAACCGGAAACACCACCTAGCCTAAATATTACACTCAAGTTAAGTATTAATAAGCAAGTATTTAGTGTACAGGTGCCGTACTCTTACAAGAAACTAGATCCCTTAAAAGGAGACGTAGTAGAGCAATTAAGAATTGTTCCAAAAGGTTCTATCGCGTTTGTTTCCGGAATATTAATACCTAATGAACAGGGCAATATACCGGTATCTATCAAGATTCATACTTATGCACCTATTAATAATGCTACTTTGTACGTTAAGGAGCGTATAAATAATGTAATGAGTCTCCCCAATATTACTTTGGCGGCTAATACAGACACTTTAATACAACTAGTTATTCCTGCAGCTAAATGGAATGCTACTAAATCTATTTCTGAAAAGTACCTATATACTGTTTTAGAAAGTGATAATGCAGTAGTAAATAAAAACCTACATCTTATTCAATATAGTCATATCCCTGCTCTTCAATATTTTACAGATGCTTATGCAAAAGTTATTCCAAGAAACTGGAAGTATAAAGCTAAAAATATAGGATACATTGTAGGTGCAGGAGATGTAGTGCCTGAAATTTTACGTCAAGTAGGACTAAATGTTGATGTATTAAAAGAAGCTGATTTGTCAGACATTATTAGTCTGAAAAAATATGATGCAATATTGGTAGGTATTAGGGCTATAAATGTAGAAAAACGTATGAGCGCATGGATGCCACTCCTTTTAAAGTATGCCGAATCTGGCGGTACCCTAGTAATGCAATATAATACTACACAAGATATGGCTACTACAAAAATGGGACCATATCCATTTTCTTTAGCTAGCGATAAAAGAGTAACTGAAGAACAAGCAACTGTAACTGTGTTAGATTCTAATTCAAAATTGCTTAATCAGCCCAATAAAATTACATCCGATGATTTCTTGGGTTGGGTTCAGGAACGTGGATTATATTTTCCAGTAAAGGTTGATGATAAATATAAAACACTGCTAAGTATGCATGATGAGGGTGAAGAACCTCTAAATACAGCTGTATTATATACGCCATATGGTAAGGGGCATTATATATATACCTCATTGTCATTTTTTAGGCAGTTACCTGCTGGTAATACAGGTGCTATTAGGCTTTTACTAAATATGCTTAGTGTAGGTAAATAAAACTTATTATATTCTTTTTCTAATGGTAGTGCTCTAAGCGGCACTACCATTTTCTCTATATTATAGATTAACTTCGCTACAATGATTACCCCCCAGTCTATACAAGAAGTCATGAGTCGTGCCGACATAGTTGATGTCGTAGGGCAATTTGTTAGATTGAAGAAGCGAGGGACTAATTATATAGCTAATTGCCCTTTTCATAATGAAAAGTCTCCCTCTTTTAGTGTTTCTGCGGCTAAGGGTATTTACAAATGCTTTGGTTGTGGTAAGGCTGGTAATGTAGTGTCTTTCATTCAGGAGCATGAAAAACTGTCTTATCCGGAAGCTATTCGTTGGCTAGCCGATTATTATAAAATTGCACTTCAAGAAACAGAGCGTAGCCCGCAGCAACAGCAGCAGCAAATGGCTGGTGAAGCGCTGCGTATGCTAAATGAATATGCAGCTAAGTATTTTTATGATACTTTAATGCATACTGAAGAAGGACAAATAATAGGCATGTCTTACTTCAAGCAAAGAGGCTTTAGGCAAGAAATAATAGACAGATTTAAGTTGGGTTATAACCCTGAAAATAATGATGCCTTTTATAAGGATGCTTCTTCAAAGGGTTATAATAACGATATTTTAGAAAAAGCAGGATTAGTAAAGAATAGAAATGGAATCTATCACGATGTGTATCGTGGTAGGGTTATATTTCCTATTCAAAGCATGACAGGACGTATCTTGGGATTTGGTGCGCGTATTCTAAAAAGTAATGATAGAGCCCCAAAGTATATTAATACACCTGAAAATGAACTTTACTTAAAAAGTAAGATTCTCTATGGCATGTTTCAAAGTAGACAGGCCATAGCTAAGCAAGACGAATGCTTTTTAGTTGAGGGCTATACCGACGTTATTTCGCTGCACCAAGGTGGGGTAGAAAATGTAGTGGCAAGTAGTGGTACCTCATTAACAGAAGATCAGTTACGCCTAATAGGTCAGCTAACTAAGAATCTAACTATTTTATATGATGGTGATGCTGCTGGTATAAAAGCTGCGCTTAGAGGCTTAGATATGGCTTTGTCGCAAAGCTTTAATGTAAAGCTTGTGCTATTGCCTGATGGTGAAGACCCTGATAGCTTTGTTCAGAAGTCTGGTGCTGCCAAGTTTCATGAGTATGTAAAGTCTCATAAGCAAGATGTTATCAGCTTTCGTCTGGAAATAGGTCTGAAGGATGCAGGCGAAGACCCTATGAAGAGGTCTAAGCTAATTAATGAGATTGCTGAAAGCATATCGAGAATAAATAAAGCTGAGGATTTTGCATTACAAGGGCACTACATAAAAGAAGTGGCTACCCGTATGAAGGTTGATGAGGCAGGGCTCATTAATCTGGTTAATAAACATATCAGAGAAAGGGTAGAGCAGGATAATAATAGACCATATGCTCGTGAGCGAGAAGAGGTTTTGCCTCCACCTGAAACTATTCCTCCTGAAGAAGAGGTGCAACCTGTTGGTAATAAGCATAATATTCAGCAAGAGTGGCAACTTTTAAAGGTACTTATAGAATATGGTCATTTAGCGTATGAAGGGTATGAATCTGTAGCAGCATTAATAGAAGAGCGTATAGATCCTGAATTGTTTGAAGACCAATTAGTTAAAAAGCTGTATTTCGAATATTTTGACCATAAAGCCCACTTTGGTTCAGTACCGGAGCTGCACTACTTTATTAACTATCCTGACCCTGATATAAGAACAAAATTAGCTTCGTTACTACACACCAATTTAGATATTAGTCCTAGATGGAAAGAGAAATATGGAGTAGAAAGTTTGTCTATAAATCTTATATATATCAATGATGTTGATAGTACGCTATCCTATTTTGAATTGAAGAAAATATTGGTAATTCAGGAAGAGCTTACACAGCTTATTAGTACTGAAACCGATGAAGTGAAACTTTTAAAAATGCAAATGAAGTTTATAGAGCTCAGGCAAATGGAGCGTGATATACTTAAAAGGCATGCAACTGTGGTTTTTAAATTAAAAAAGTATTAAGAGGTGGCTAGAATTATTGCTTTAGATATTGGTAAAAAAAGAACAGGTATAGCAGTAACTGATCCTCTGAAAATTATAGCTACAGCACTAGATACTGTAGATACGGGTGAGCTGATAGGGTACTTAAAGAAATACATAGCTCAAGAACCTGTAGAAATGGTTCTTGTAGGTTACCCGCTAAATTTAGATGATTCTCCAACCGATGCTACACCAATAGTAGAGAAGTTTATTGTTAAGTTTGGTAATGTATTTCCTACTATGCCGGTAGTTAAAGTTGATGAAAGAATGACATCTAAAATGGCAAGTAGAGAAATAGCTGCCATGGGTTTAAAAAAGAAAAGCAGGGAGAAGAAAGAATTGATAGATGCAGTGGCTGCTACTATGATGCTTCAAGAATATATAGCATAATAAGTAGTATGGGTTACATTAATAACCCATACTACTTATATACCACTACTTTACAGCTACTTGCTGGCTAACAATTTTGCTACTTGTATTAGCTGGCTGTTTTAGGTTGATTAAAAGAAACACCATGCTTGTAGCGCCTATCATAACAATAGATGTGATAATGGTATTAGTTCTGGTAGTAATATCTCTTATACCTGTAAAAAAGTATACCGGTATTAGTACTAATGCAGAAATGCTAACTGTGCTTAACCACAGGTAAGTGTTAAACTGCCAGTGAAATACTGCACCTAGACTACTTAAACAGTATAGAATACCTACTAAAGTGCTCAAGCCCATTACTAACTGGTCTCGCTTGCTTTTACTTTCTTTCAGCTTTAGTATGCACAGTAATGGTAGAAATAATAAACTAAATGTAGTAGCTGCAAGAATGTATAATGCAGCGGCTCCTGGTAATGATAGTATTTTTAGTATACTACCAATTATAAAACCCACAGTGGATGTAGCTCCACTTAGAAAAAGCATTCTTTTCATAACATGGTAATGTTTTAACGTTAACAATTGGATGGTTTCTTCCTGTATTTCTTTTAATGATGTTTTGTAAAATCTACTAATAACATCATCATACAGTCGCTCGAAGTCATCCTGCTCTTCAAGCTCTTGTTCAAGGATGCAACAGATATGATCTAGGAGGTTATACTGCAGATCCTCCATCTCAATGCCACGACGTCTTATGTCATCAAGAATAAAATCAACTTGTTGCTCGCTGAGACAAATCATTTATAATACTTGTGGTTGTGTATTTAATAAAAATTGAATGGTATTTATAAACTCATTGAGTTCGCTAACTTTTTCTACTGATTTATTTACGCCACTTTGGCTGAGGGTGTAGTACTTCCTTGGGCGCTTACCTATATACTCTATTTCTGTAGTTACTAGCCCGTCGTTTTCTAAGGCATGTAGTGTAGGGTATAGTGCTCCCTCGGTTATTTGTATTCTATCTTTTGTAAGTTCCTTTACTTTTTGGGTTATTTCGTAGCCATACATTCTGTTATGGTCTTGCAATAGCTTTAGCACTATTGTTTTTAGTGTTCCTTTTATTAGTTCTGATGAAAATATCATATGCTTCTCATTTACCTAAGACAAAGATACATAAGAATCTGATGTATTTACAAAATTATTTTTAAAAAACTAAAAAATCCACCGCCGGGGTGGATTTTTATGGTTAATTGCTGTTGGTAGGAGATTTAGATAATTGCTTCCTGATGCGACTTAGGCTATCGTGGTGAATGCCTAAGTAGGATGCTATGTATTTAAGTGGTACCGATCGAATAATATCGCCATGCTCTTCTACTAGTTTTAGATAACGCTCTGTGGGTGAATGGGTTAGCGTGGTGTTTTCTCGCTTTTGGTTCCATTCTAGCTGAAACTCTAGTATAGCTTTTTCTATCTTAGGAGCAATGGGTAATTCTTTTAGAGCAGATATTATTTCATCTTTTTCCCAATATAAAACTTCTACATCGGTAAGGGTTTCTATGCCATAAGGGCTAGTTTTAGCATTATGCATATAGGTTATACCTGATAAAAATGTATTAAAGTCTGCAAAATCTATAGTTACATCGCTGCTGCCAGTAGACTTGAATAGGCGTACTATGCCGGTATTTAGGAAAAACAATTTTTTGGTTTGTTCTTCATCGGGCTGAATGATAGTGTTTTTAGCAATTCTTTTAGCGTGTGTTATTCTCTTAAAGTAAGCGCAGTCTGTTTCGCTTATAGGAATGTTTTCTTTTGCTAACCATTTTAAAATTTGATTAAACATGTTTCTGTAGATTTTTAGTTGGCTTGTCTAATAAATATTAGTTCTTTATGAAGGAGGTAGAGACTTTTGTGTGCGAATTAGTTAAGGTTATGGTGTATGTTCCTGTGGGTAAGTGGCCTATGGATATGGTATTGTTGTGTATGCTGCAATTTATTTGTTGGCCATTAATATTATAAACGGACACTGTGGCATCTGGTATATTATGCGACAGTTGTATGTAATTGCCGGCAGGGTTAGGGTAGACCATTACTTGCGATGTGCCGGACTGGGGGCTACTGATGTTACTGCTATTTCTATAACCTATAATAGCATGGTAAGATTGATAGGTGCTATCTACTGAAGTGTAGTAGCCTGTAACAGCAACTTTATTGCCCATGCCTACTGCTCCAAGTCCGGCTGCGTGGTTGCTAGGAATACCTGTAAATACTAGTGACTCTAGCGTCCATAGGTGTGTGCCGCTACTATTGTAGCTAGATGTAAACATATAGCTAGCCGTATCTCTGTATACGGTACCGGTTACAAAATAATTGCCGGAATCTGATACGTTTACAGCATTTGCCTGATGAGGAGTATCGTTTACATGTCCCCATGCTTTTGTCCATAGGGTATCGCCATTAAGGTTGAGTTTGGCTAGCCATGCTTTACCGCTAAAGCTAGATAAAGCATTTATTCCCCTTACGCCTGCGGCTATTATATTACCATCGGCAGTGTATTTTATAGAGCGGAATACATCGCCTGAGTATTCTCCTTCTTCGGGTCCATCATAGTACTTGGTCCATTCCAGGTCGCCGTTTTTATCTACTTTGGCTAAGTAGCCATCAAAGTAATCGCCCATCATGGGTGTTTCTTTTGAACTACCTGCTATATAGTAGCCAGAGTCGGCAGCTTGCAGTATGCTAGTAGGGTATTCATGGTTGTGCGTACCCCATTGTTTGGTCCAGAGTACATTGCCGGAGGCGTCTACTTTTACTAAAAAATTATCGTCATCGGTGAGAGAGGGCGATTTAGCGGAGCCTAATATGGTGTAGCCCCCTGAATAATTGTTGCACATGGCATAGGCTATTTGCCCAGGCTCATAGGTTCTTGTCCATAGGGTGTCGCCGGAGGGTGTTAACTTGATTACATACATATTGACCGCGCCTGTGCCATAGCTTTCGGTATTGCCGCCCACCAGTATATTGCCATCGGTGGTGGCTATAACGCATTTGGCCTGATCGTTAGCGGTATCGGTGCCGAATTCTTTATGCCAAAGTACGTTACAGTTGGTATCGGTTTTGTATACAAATAGATTTTCCAACCCAAAGCCTATGCTGCCGCCCATGCCTACTACCACTAAGGAGCCATCATTCATTTTGGTAATGCCTTGTCCCCACTCTTGGGTGACCACACCGCCATATGAACCTTTTTTTATTATAGATTGTGCATGTGCACTAAGGCTTATGCATGCTGTAGATAGGCAAATAGCCCATGTTTTTAAATTCATAACAATAACGCTTTAACCCGCATGTGTTTGCAGGTAGATGAAACAATAAATAGGTGTGAATGGCGTAAACTTTATTGAAATTATTGTAGCATTATCCAGTTGCGGGCAGTAGCTACATCAGTGTAAAAATGTTCGTTTTTACTACTGTATTTTTCTTGGTAAAGCCCTATTTTACTGGCATCGTGGTGCACATGCACGGCTGCGGTGCACTTGATGCCCCTAGTGCTTTTCAAGCTTAAGTTTTTGCCTTCTTCAAACATATTTACGTATCCGGTCTTCCAGTTGTAGTTGGCAAGAGTAAGCGGTACTATGTTTCTGAAATATTTATGAGCTTCAAAATTTTCGGCAGTAAAGCCCATAAGGTCTACCATTATTTTGAAAGTAGACTCATTGCCCAGCGAATTGAGGGTGTGATTAAGGCCAGCCTCCCAGTTTTTTATGGTATCGAGGTTGCAAAGGCCATTAATATGGGTGCTCAACAATTGGTTATCAGCATCCCAAGTAGTGTTAAAAGTACATTTGTCCGACATGTAAAAAGATAGGTTTAAAATAATTTAGTAATCTTAATATAACACTGGCTTAGTGTTTTGTAACACTAATTCTACAAAAATGATGCCATAGAGGTCGACAAATGTCAGATAGTATATAAAATAGATAGGCTACTAGCTATATAAGTAATATGTAAATAAATTATAAAGAGAGAGTTAAAGGTGGTTTCGGTGTAGTGCTTCTAGAATGAAGTCGGCTACATCTTTATAAAAAGCTATAGATAATATAGCTATAGACAGTAATATAAGTGCTATGCCAAATATGAATGTATTTAGCTTTTGCTTATGGATGGCCCAAAATAATATACCAACTCCACTTATTAGTAAAAGTACTATTATCCATAATAAAGATGCAACTGCCATATATATAATGAAAGTAGTGGATGTAGCTGAAATGAACAAAGCATGGTAGTAACATACTGCTAAAGGAAATGTTATAAATTTGCTCTGTATCCTTTAATGGCGTTTTTTGACATCCTATATATGGCTAAAAAAGTGCATAAAAGGCAAGGTATAAAATACCCTAAAAATGACTAAAATAGGTATGCGGATGACTAAAATGGGTATTTTTTGGCCGATTTAGGTATAATTATACCCTAATATACCCACTAAGTAATTGATTATCAATGAAAATACCCAAAAACGACCATTTTTTATACCTTGGAGCCTTTAGTTGAGAAATTTTACTACTATAAAGGGCTTATGTGAAAGAGCTATTGCCACCTGTAAAAGTACTATGTATGAATTGATAAATAGGCATTTTGTGGATAAGTTATTTGGGGGTGGTGGAGCGGAGCCCTTGCGAAAAAATATGTTAAGTATTGGTATAAATGCACGGGGTGAATACAAGATATAGGCGTAGCTTCTATATTTGTATGAAACTCTAATAACCATGCGCTACATTCTTTTTCTTACTGTATTGTTTACAGTTGTGGCATCGGGTATGCTACATGCCGGTGAGGTGATAATAAAAGGTACTATAACTCATCCGCAGTCTGACCATATTACATTTTCTACTTATGATGGGATACTAGAATATAATTTGGTGGAGCGAGAAGCTCGACTAGATAAAAATGGTAGTTTTTCTTTAAAATTTCCGGCAGGTAACGATTATATTAAAATAAACCTGGTGCATGGTGAAGAGGGATCGGAACTATATGTAAAAAATGGCGATGCCTTATACATGACCCTTGATGCTACGAACTTTGATAAAACGATGCACTATAGCGGCAAGGGTGCTGTGGCTGCTAATTTTTTGGCTAAGCACGTACTGGTGCGCGGCGTGAGTAATCAGTTTGCCGTTAACCTAATGTCTTTGATGAGCAAAGGGCCGGATGAGTTTTTGAAAGCTAGCCAAGAAATGCTGCAAGATGAGCTTTTGTTTTTGGACAGTAACAAAAAAGACCTTCCTCAGCCTTTTATTAAAATGTGGACTGCCAACCTAAGGTATACTATGTATTATGACTGGTTGATATATCCGCGCTATCATGAAATGGTGGTAAATAAAAGAAACACTGGTAATATACCAAAGGAGAATTATAGAGTGCCGGCGGCGGTGCCTATGGCATTTGACGATAGCTTGCTACATACTGTGCTAGACTATAGAAATGTAGTAGGTTCCATATTTTTAAGTAGGCAGGCGCTACTAGATAGCCTACACTCGGCAAAGTTTTATACTGATGATAGTGGTACTATACTGGCTAAACAGTACTTGCCTAAGAAGAGTAAGGAGTATTATTTTGCCTACCAACTGTATAACAATATGAACTATACTAAGGTAAGCAAGGTGGATAGTGACTATGCTGTTTTTAAGAAAATGTATCCTAAAAGCGAGTATTTGCCGGTGATAGAAAAGAATTTAAAGGTAAAACATACGCTAGGCGCGGGGCAGCCGGCGCCGGATTTTAGCTTTACCACGCTGGAGGGTACCCCTGTAAAACTATCGGACTATAGGGGTAAGGTGGTATATATGGATTTTTGGGCTAGCTGGTGCGGCCCCTGCATGGTAGAGCTGCCTGCAGCTAAAAAACTAGAGGAGCATTTTAAAGGACAGGATATAGTGTTTTTGAAAATATCTATAGATGAGGACACTGCGGCATGGAAAAATGCGATAGAGAAAAAGAAAATAGAGGGTGTGAATACCTGTGTGGCGGGTGGCTGGAAAGCCCCAGTGGCCGTTAGCTATGGCTTGAAGGGTGTGCCGAGCTATTTTATAATAGATAAAGCGGGCAAATTTGTAACTGAACAAACACCACGCCCGAGCGAAACTGAAAAGCTTATAGGCATGCTGGAAGC
>CAYWUY010000049.1:5814-22728 GCA_964461535.1 uncultured Flavipsychrobacter sp. | reverse complement strand
TATTTCTCTACGCATTTTCTAGTGCTGCTATGTCTAGCTTGCTCATTTGTAGCATGGCTGCCATGGTGCGCTGTGCTTTGGCAGGGTCGGGGTGGTTGAGTAGGGTGCCTAAGTTTTCGGGTATTACCTGCCACGATAGTCCAAACTTATCTTTTAGCCAACCGCACTGGCTAGGGGTTCCGCCATCGGCTATTAGTTTTTCCCAATAGTTATCTATTTCTTGCTGGTTTTTACAACTGATGAATAGGGATGATGCCTCGGTGAAAGTGAATTTTGAAGGTGCGTTCAGTATATAGAATTGTTGCCCGTCTAGCATAAGCGTGCCGGAAAACATGGTGCCGTCGGGCAGTCGTCCCGTTACGGTATAGCTGCTATTGGGGAATATGCTGCAATAAAGTTGCATAGCTTGTTCGGCATTGCCGTTATACCAAAGGAATGGGGTAATTGTATTGGCCATTATTGAAGTAGTTTACTACAAATGTAGGCTGAAGGTGTGGTATAATAGGTAGCCTATTGCGACAAAAGCAGGTGTAGAAAAGGTATTAAAGGTAAGGGTAGTGGCCATGTCAGGAATCGAACCTGAATCTGGAGCTTCGGAAACTCTTGTACTATCCATTGTACTACACGGCCAAAGAGTTGCGCAAAGGTAAAATATTGCGCTGTGTAAAGGAAAAAAGCTGCGGGTATTATTTTTTGTAGTCTTCTACAGGTATTTGTTCTTTGCAGAAGTAGTATTCGCGCACATCGTTAGAGGCTACAATTATTGTACGGTTATTGTTGTAGGTTTCTATCCAGTTGCGGTATTGGTCTACGCCGTTTTGGTCTAGGTTGGTACACGGCTCGTCAAGTAGTAGTACCTCAGTATCGGCAAATATAGCTTGTGCTAGTTTTACTCTCTGCTTCATGCCTGAGGAAAAGTCGCCTATAGGTTTATCTGCTGCTTTATCTAAACCTGTAATAGTAATAATATCTTTAACGCTAAGGTTGTTTAAGGGTTTTTTGAAGCTAAAGTGGAATTGCAAAAATTCGCGTAGTGTAAACTCTTCAATTATTTCCATACCCGGAGCGCAGAAGCTCATGTGTTGGAAGGCTTGGTTGGTTTCCAATAAGTTAGCATTTTTACTAAAGGATACTTTGCCAACAGAAGGGTTTTGCATGCCTGCTATAACACGCATAAGAGTAGATTTTCCACTACCATTATTGCCTAGTAGAGCGTAGGTGTTGCCTTCAGTAAAAACTACATCTACACCCCTGAATATCCAGTGGCGCTGAAAACGCTTACCTACTTGGTCTAGTTGTATCTGCATGCTTACTACGTGGGCTACTTAGCGGGAATCTTTCTCTTTCATAGAGTCCATAAGGTCTTTAATACCCGGGCAGGTGCCGTAGTCTGGGTCTATCTTCATATAAAAGGTAGGTAGCTTAGCCTTTAGCCATTGTTGCATTTTAAGTTGCTTTTTTTGGCTTAGGGCTACTTCTTGTATACGGCTATAGTCGTCTTTAAGATTAGCTTTATGGGGTTGTGTTCTGCTTTTTAGGTATATAATACGGCAAGACTGCTCGCGCATTTCGTTATAAAATACGTGTGGCTTAGAATATTCGCCTACTTCCAGACTGTCTAACATAAGCACCATGTTAGGGTCTAGTTTGGTCATGTCTATTTGGGTGTTGCCATTATTAGGGTCGGCTATCATACCGCCGGTGCGTTTAGCAGCTTCATCGGTAGAGAATTTACCTACAGCTTCTTGGAAGCTCATTTTACCCGTTACCAATAAGCCACGTATGCTATCTAACTTGTATAAGCTATTTTTAAAATCGCCTGATGTTAGTTGTGGTTTAATTAGTATGTGTCTAAGGTCAGCCTCGTCGCCACGTCTATTAATCATTTGAATAATATGGTAACCAAACTTAGTTTTGAATATTGGAGATATCTCTCCGTTTTGCAGTTTGAATGCTGCTGATAAAAATTCAGGTGCCCATGAACCATTTTTAGTAATACCATCGTAACGGCCACCATTATCACGGCTACCGGGGTCATCGGTATAAAAAGTAGCAGCTACATCAAAGCTTTTACCACCTTCAACAATGTCTTTACGTATGCTTTCTATTTTTTTATAGGCATCTTCGTCTAGTTCAGGGCTTATTGGCGGGTCTATTACAATTTGTCCTACCTCAATGCTAGCAGGGAAGAAGGGTAAACTGTCGGTAGGTATTTTTCTATAAAAGTCGCTAACCTCAGCGGGTGTTATTTTGGTGTTTTCCAGTATTTGGTTTTGCAGTTTTTCAGCCACCATTTGTTCTCTAATGGCATCTCTAAACTCTTCTTTTATCTGAAAAATGGTTTTACCTGATGCTTGTTCCAGCTTTTCTTTACTACCATACATTTGTATATAGTAGCGTAGCCTGTTATCCAATTGGCCCTCTACATCTTCGTCAGTTACACTTATACTATCTCTTTCAGCCTGCTCAAGCAACATTTTTTGCAAAATCATTTGTTGCAGCATCAGGCATTTAGAAGAGTCGGTAAGGCTTGGGTCTTGCTGTTTAGCCTCATTAAATTGTCTGTCTATTTCAGATTGAAGTATAATACGATTTCTACCAACTACAGTTATTACTTTATCTGCAGTTTGTTGTGCACTAGCAAAATGGGGAGCAAGCATGCAACCTAAAACTATGGCCAACATGCATAACTTATTAGTAAGAGAGATATGGTTAAAAGTCATATTTGATTAGGCTGAAATTGCCTGACGGCAAAAATAATTGTTTGAAACGGTAATGCTATACTATGTAATATATTTAACGTTTTAGGTTGGGTGAATTTTAGTAATGAGCCGTGATAGGTGTTAATAAGCGCTAAATTTTTACCTTAGCGAAGGAATTATAAACAACTGACGTCTAATAACATGTATTTCTATGCAAAATAAAGAACAATGGATAGATGAGGTGCTAAACAGTGCTTCGGGGCTTCAAAGGCAAGCATTGCCTGATAAAGCTCGTGACCATATATTTAAAGCAAGGAATACAAGGCAGGTAGCAGTATCTTCAAATATTAGCCTACCTAAAATAGTAGCTGCAGCGGCTGTAATTATACTAATTAATACACTTTCTATAATGCATTATCGCTCTAAGCATGAAAATGCAGATAAGCAAACTGTGTATGAAGTGGTAGAAGAGCAATTGTCTGCAGGAAATGAATATTAATAATTTAGTATGTCAAATAATTCAGGATTAGGGGTTTGGAAATGGGTGCTCATTGCATTGGTAGTATGCAATGCAGCATTAATAGCTACTATATGGATTAAGGGTAATACAGGGAATTTTCCACCACCTCATCGCCCGGTAAGGTTTAAAGAGGCTTTGTCTTTAAGTGCAGAGCAAGAGGCTAGGTTTAAGAAAATGGCTATGGCAAATAGGGCTAAAATAGATAGCATAAAAAAGCTAGCCAAGGCAGCCAGAGAGTCTTATTTCAATACAATTTCTAATGTAGATGCTTCAACTAGTAATACTGATTCTTTGTTAAAGCAGTTAGGGTATTATCATGAATGTATAGAACAACAAACTTATACTCACTTTAAAGAAGTAAGAACAATACTGAATGCAGAGCAACAACGCAGCTTTGACAAAGTGATTCAAGATGTGTTAAGACAGTTGCCAGAGCAGCCTAGAGTAAAAGGAGATATACCAGGACCTGGTAGACCAGAGCCCGGTATGGGAGATGGCCCACCTCCACCAGGTGCCGGCGGACTACCTCCTATGTAAAACATAGTTATGCGATATTGCTTTGTTTTTTGTTTAATGTACCTACTAGCTAATATTGGCTATGCGCAAGGTGATTTTCATCTTAGATTCCAGCCTATGTTTGGAGGTTTACCACTACAAACAGATATAACTTACGTAAATGAGCATGGAGATAGCTTGCAGATAGATGGGTTTAAGTTTTATATAACTAATGTAAAATTGATAACTACAGCTGGTGATTTAGAAAATCTAGACTGTAAATATCTAGTAGATATAGCTAATACAGAGTCTTGTGCTGAAGTAGTTAAGTATGTTTCTGGTTTTTATAAAGGTATTCAGTTTTTAATAGGTGTAGACTCTTTAAGTAATGTTTCCGGAGCAAATTCAGGAGTGCTAGACCCTATGATGGGCATGTATTGGACATGGAATAGCGGCTACATAATGGCTAAATTAGAGGGTGTAAGTAATGTATGTCCTACAGCGCATCATAGATTTGAATATCATATAGGGGGGTATACATCACCATACGTTGCCTCTAGAACTGTAGTGTTGCCATTTGAAAAGCCGGTAAGCAAACTTGACTCTATTATTATTAAGGCCGATGCAGCTATGTGGTTTTCCGGTAATGTATCATTAAAAGAAATCAATTCTGTTTTGATACCTGGGATGCCTGCAATGGTAGTAGCAGATAAATATGCAAAAATGTTTAGTATTATTAAACTAGATTGATGCAGAGGTACACAAAATATAAGCTGATAATACTAATATTTGCCATAGTTGCAGTTTGTAGTAGTTTCTTCAGTAAGCCATATACAGTAGCAATACCCAAAGGATGGCCTAAGCCTATTTATACATTCAAAAATAATGCACCTTCTGAATTTGGATTTAAGTTAGGCCGGAAGTTGTTTTATGATCCAATACTATCTAGAGATGGCACTATTTCTTGTGCTTCTTGTCATTCGTCTTACAGTTCGTTTACACATACTGATCATGCAGTAAGTCATGGAATTGAGGGTAGGGTGGGTACAAGAAATGCACTAGTACTAGTAAATCTTATATGGAATACTTCATTTATGTATGATGGTGGTATTAACCACCTTGAGGTACAGCCTCTTGGGCCAATTGCACATCATGATGAAATGGATTTTAATTTAAAAGACATAGTGGTCAGGCTTGATTCTAGTGAGGGCTATAGAAAGAGATTTCAGATGGTATTTGGAGATAGTAAAATTACTGGTGAGCGAGTACTGAAAGCAATGGCACAGTTTACAGGACAGCTTATATCGGCAGATTCTAAGTATGATAAATATGTAAAGGGAGATGCCGAAGGGGCATTTACTGACCAGGAAATAAAAGGCTTAACACTATTTAGGAAGCATTGTTCAAGCTGTCACCCAGAGCCATTGTTTACTGATTATTCTTTTAGAAATATAGGGCTGGCAGTAGATACTTTTTATAATGATATGGGGAGAATGAAAATAACAGGTAAGCAGCAAGATTCATTGAAATTTAGAGTGCCTACTTTGCGAAATATAGCGGTATCGTTTCCTTACATGCACGATGGCAGATTTAAAACTATTAGACAAGTTTTGAATCATTATACTTCCGCCGTAGAACGCAATAAAAACATAGATCCATTGTTAGCTAAGCCTATGGGTATAACCGATAGTCAAAAAGTGGATATCACTGCTTTTTTAATGACGCTAACTGACAGAGGTTTTATAATGAATGAGCGTTATAGGTTTCATGCTGATGATTAAAGTCTAATATTTTGAATAAAAACAGATTGGTAAGCTGTTTTTACTGAAAAAATCCATGCAGACCTATATATTTGCAGTGTTTCAAAAAACTAAAACCTACTGTTTATGAATTGCGTGTATTGCTCCTGTACATTGCCAGATAAAGGATTCTTTTGTCCGGAGTGTGCTAATCAGGTGAAGTGCAAGCACTGCAATGAACTTTTGGTAAAGTCTGCCAATGCCTGCGTGTATTGTGGCGAGGCTATAATAGGTAAAGCATCTGCTATTAATATTAACACAATTGAGTTTACTGAAACTGAAACTTCACGCACGTTTAGAGCTAGTTTTACTGATACAGTTGGTCAGAATGTAATAGAATCTTTGGGTTTAATGATTTCTAATAGATTAGGAGCCGGGCCCCAAAATGTAACTATTAACTTGCCTGGAGGACAAGCTGTACCGGATAATTTGCTACAACAACCTGCCAGTGAAGATTCTAAGCCAGTTACAGTTAATTTAGATGACATACCTGCGAAGAAAGAGTTGGATTTGGATATGCAGCCCACATCTGAACCTGTTCAAGAAAATTTACATATACCAATTAGCGAAACAAAACTAGAAGCTCCTGCTCCGGTTGAAGATATAGTTAATAACGAAACTGTTGTTGAGGTTAGTCAAGATATTGATAGTCATACCGAAGTGGTAGATATATACGAAATTGAAGCATTGCAGCGCATAATTAGCTTAGATGAGCATCGCCCAGTTTTAATAGAATATAAACTAAAAGCGAAGTCAAAAAGAGAGTATTGCCAAAGATTGACAATTTTATTATTGTATCTAAATCGTTTATTGGGGCAGCAGTATGTGCCTAAGAAAACTATACTTGACTTTTTGGAGCAAACCGGCCTTGGTGAAAGTAATATAAAATCATGGTTGAACAGAAATGCAATGATAGCGCAGTATACTGATGATTTAGAGTTATTAGAGCCCGGTATTGAAGTAGCTAAAAAGTTTGTGAAAGAAATATTTGATGATGCAGTTCCTGATGTATGGCAATTAGCGCCGCCAGTATTAATAAATAAAGTATTGCGTAAGCCTGGCAAAATGGTTATTCCAATAAACCCCGATAACAAGGAATAGAAAAATAGTATTGATGGATGTGCCGATACCTATATAAATTGCAGTAAAATGGAACAAAAAAGTATTTCGGACTACATTCTTTATTGCATCAGGCTTTTATTATATCCACTTACCCTCATTTATGGACTGCTGGTATGGGTGAGAAATAGAATGTATGACGCTGGTATATCTAGCTCTATAAAATTTAGCTTACCGGTAATTACAGTTGGTAACTTATCTACAGGGGGAACTGGAAAAACACCTCACATTGAATATTTAATTGAATATTTACAGTATAGGTATAGAGTAGCCACCATGAGTCGTGGCTACAAAAGATTTACCAAAGGATTTATAGTAGCAGATGCAAATGCAAATGCTTTAAAAATAGGTGATGAGCCTATGCAATACGTGATGAAATATCCTGAGGTAGTGGTAAGTGTAGCTGAAGAAAGATTGACGGGTATTCCATCTTTGCTACAACGCCGACCAGATATTGATGTCATTTTATTAGACGATGCTTTTCAACATCGTTCAGTAAGAGCTGGATTGAATATTTTAATAACAGACTACTCAAAACCATTTTACAATGACCATATATTGCCATTTGGTAATTTGAGAGAAGGGAGAAGCTCCTATAAAAGAGCAGATATTATTGTGGTTTCTAAATGTCCGCCTAACTTATCGAAAGAGAAAGCTGAAGAGATTACGTCTAAAATAAATCCACTACCACATCAAAAGGTTTTTTTTACTGCCATACATTATTTCCATCCTTATGAATTGTTTAGTAAGGAACGTATAGATCTTACAAACAAAAATAAAATACTGGTATGTGGCATAGCAAGGCCGGAGCCTCTTATTCAGTATTTAGAACAGTTTAAAGGAAGTATACATACTTTAACTTACAGAGATCATCATTATTTTGTAACAAAAGACATAGAAGAAATTCAAGTTGCCTATAACAATTGGGATGTTGCAGATAAAATAGTAGTAACTACCGAAAAAGACGCAACAAGATTATTGCTGTTAGCTGATAAACTAAAAGAGTGGGGTGTAAGTATAGCTGTAATGCCAATAAAGGTTAGTGTATTATTCCAACAGGAAAATCAGTTACAGGCTATAATAGAAAAGTATGTAGAAGATACAATAGCAGAGAATAATGACGATATTCCTCCTGCAGGTAGTTTCTTAGTCAGTTTTGATGAGATACAATAATATATGACAATGGGCTAGCAGGATTCTGCTAGCCCATTGTTTATTCTGATAATGTTTTGTTAGTCCCAGCTGCCACCTGCACCGCCGCCATCTGAGCTACCACCTCCAAATCCACCAAATCCTCCGAAACCGCCACTATCACCACCTCCAAATCCACCACCACGATTTCCTCCGTTTAGCATATTGCCAATTATCCATCCGGCCATAAAGTCACCAGCACCACCACCACTAATATATCTTCCGCCGCCACCGCGACCATTGTTTCTACCTTTAATAATAATGATGAGTACAATAAATATAATAACTAAGGCTATTATAGGTACACCTTTCTTGTGTTTTTTACCTGCATGCTCATTATCAGATTTATATTCACCTTTGGTTACTTCTATTATAGAAGAGGCACCATTTAATAAACCTTGATAGTAGTTTTTATTTTTGAACTCAGGAATCATTTCATTTCTGATGATCCTTGCTGTCATGGCGTCAGTTAGTACGCCTTGGAGGCCTTTACCTACTGTTATAAATACTCTTTTTTTACCATAACCATCATCTAGAGTCATAAGAATAAGTACTCCATTATTCTTATTGGCCTGTCCAATTCCCCATCTATTAAAAAGCGTAGTGGTGTATTCTGCAATATCTTGACCGCCTAAGTTGGTAACAGTTACAATAGATATTTGTGTAGATGTAGTATTGTCAAAAGAAACTAGTTTTTGTTCTAAATCATTAGCTTCTGCAGAGCCTAGAATGTGAGCAAAATCATTTACAAGCTTTGGGGGATTAGGTTTATCAGGGTAGGGTACTTCTTCTGCAATAGCAGTATGAAATACCAATAGACTGAATAATAGTACTATAAAGCGTAAAGATGTGTTTAATATGTTTGTCATTTGCCAAATACTATTTCGTCAGGTAGTTCATTCTTTTTTACAGAAGGATCGTAAGGAAAAGTATTGCTTAAAGCTGTCCCCAGTTCGTCAATACATTTAGTTAATCCTATTTCTGTTTCATTCTTTTTAAAGTGTTCTTTCAGCTGATGTGCGGCTTTATCCCAAAATTGCTGACCACCGGCTTTTTCGTATATTACTTCATCGCCATATAGCGCAAACTTTTTATCAGCTAATGCCAAGTAAATAAGAATTGCGTTTCGACCGCTGGTTTGGTTCATTTTTAGCTGTGCAAATACTTCTCCGGCTCTCATTAGAGGGTCGGGATACTTACAATGTTCTTCCACATATACGCGTATTTCACCTGTTGTTTTACTTTCGGCTGCTTGTATATGTTTCATTACAGCTTGCTGAACTTTTTGGTTCAGCAAGCTTTTCTTTTTAAAAAATGAGAACATCTATTGATTGGCTATTTTAGAATTTTACTTTAGGAGCTTTTTGAGCATCAGCCTCAGCTTGGAACATTGCCTTTTCTTTAAACCCAAACATACCGGCAAGTATATTATTAGGGAAAGAAGTTACTTTAACATTATAATCAGTAACTGCGCTGTTAAACTCATCTCTAGCATATTTAATTCTGTTTTCAGTACCTTCTATCTGAGATTGTAAGTCTTTGAAATTTTCATTAGCTTTCAATTCAGGATATTGCTCTGAAACAACCATTAATCTGCCCAATGCTTGGCTAAGCTGACCTTGAGATTGTTGGAATTCTTTAAGCTTTTCAGGCGTTAAGTCGTTAGGATTAACTTTTATTTGAGTAGCTGAAGCACGTGCACTAATAACATCCGTTAAAGTAGATTTTTCAAAATTTGCTACACCTTTTACCACTTCTACCAGATTAGGAATAAGGTCTGCACGACGTTGATAGCTAGATTGTACATTAGCCCATTTTTGATCTACTACTACACGGGTTTTGTTCATGCCATTGTAGGTGCATCCGCCCATAAGTACCAGAGCCAATAAGATGCCTAAGAATACATAAAGTCCTTTCATTGTTTAATGATTTTTGTCAAATGTACTGTATAAGTGGAAATTGAACGATGATTGTATCGGCGAAATGAGTTAAATCGTCGGTAATTTTTATAAGTAATTCGGCGAAAATATCTTTAACTAAGCTTTGCTAACCGGCAAGCTAATGTAGAAAGTAGTACCAACCCCTTGTGTAGATTCAAACCAAATATCGCCTTTCATATAAGTAACCAATTCTTTACACAGCATTAAACCAAGTCCTATGCCTTTTTCATTACCTGTGCCAAAGCGAGTAGAAGACCTAACGGAGAATATTTCTTGTTTTTTATCTTCTGGTATACCTATACCATTATCTTTTAAAGAAATAATGGCTTTTTCTTTGTCGAATTTTACATTAATAGATATTTCACCATCCTTATTACTGAACTTAATGGCGTTATTAACCAAATTACGCATTACTATTTGCAGCATATCTCTATCTGCAATTATTTCCAAGTCTTTAGGTATAGAGTAGGTTAGTTTTATGCCTTTTTTGCTGGCTGTATTTACTTTGTAAGCTCGGGTATACTCTACGATATCTATGAGCAGACACGGGGCTAGTTTTACAGTTACACCATTCATTTGAGATCTGGACCAGTATAACAAATTAAGCAGCATGTCTGCCGTATATTTGGTTTGTTTTACCAGTTCTTCTTCCATCATGTTTTTTTCTTCTTCATTTAATAAACCTTCATGAAGAATTTCCAGATAGCCACTAATGGAATCAATGGGTCCCCTAAGATCATGAGAAACAATGGAGAAAATGGTGTTTTTTTCGTTGTTTAGTTTCTCAAGCTGTTTATTTTGTTCTATTATTATTTTATTCTGCTCTTCTATATCTACAGCTCGTATGTCGGATAGTTTTTTTTGATAGTAATAGTAGTTTCTTATGTAATTGATGATAAAGAAAATAAAAAGAAGGGTCATAGTATAGTTTGATAAAATGTCAGTGTAGTAGTCGAATTTAGTTTCGTAACACTCTTTTATCAAATTAGGATTATTAAATTCTATAAATGCTAAGCTAAAAGCAAAAGCTAAATGTAGAATAAGCCATACTATGTGAGTTTTTTTGGGAGATATACCAACAAACAGTATAAATGTCAGCACCATTAAGGTAATTGTTGGCCCTTTAATTCCATCGTTGAAATAATAATTTGCTGCAACTGATAGATAGCTAAGAATACCGTAGATAATGATACTTGTTTTATAGCTCTTTTTATATCTAGAGTAATAATACATTATACCCGCACCTACCATCAATGCCGTTATAACTACGCACATTGGATATTGCTTTATGTAGATGTCGAACGCGAGGCAATATGCGAGCACCAACTCTGTAATTAAACAGATATAGTTAAATGCACGGTTATCCATAGTGAATTGTTGCTTAGCACCAACCCAATGATCCCATTTATGAAATATAGATTTAAAGACGCTCTGCATTCGTATTATTGGCAATACAAGTGCTGTATGTACTGCATGTGTAGATTGCTCATTAGTGCAATAATAGCAATTTTGAGCAAGATAATTTGTTAATAGTACTATTATATAAATTGACAAAAATCATGATTGTGACTAGCTTTTGTTAAAGCTATATCCTCATAGATAATTTGTAGTGCTTATGTTGCTAAACTCACTAACTTTCGGAAAAATTATTACAACAAGAGATGAATAAGATAGGCGTTTTAGGATCGGGCCAAGTAGCCAAGGTACTAGCAGAAGGGTTTATTAAACATGGTTATGAAGTTATGTTAGGTACTCGTAATACTGATAAGCTAGAAGATTGGAAGCAAACATCGGGTGCAAAGACTGGAACCTTTGAAGAGGCTGCTAAATTTGGTAGAATAATAGTACTTGCAGTTAAAGGAGATGCAGGCGAAGCTGTGCTAGAGATGGCTGGGCCCCAAAATATGCAAAAGAAAACAGTAATAGATGTTACCAACCCTATAGCAAACGCTGCGCCTGAGAATGGAGTGTTAAAGTTTTTTACCAATTTAGAGGAGTCTCATATGGAGCAGTTGCAACTGAGATTTCCTGAACTACATTTTGTAAAAGCATTTAGCTGTGTAGGTAGCGCACATATGGTTAACCCTCAGTTTGATGAGCAACCAAGTATGTTTATATGTGGTAATAACGATAATGCTAAAGAAGAAGTGAAAGATATTTTAGTGAAATTTGGATGGGGTATAGAAGACATGGGTAAAGCAACTGCAGCCAGAGCCATAGAACCATTATGTATGTTATGGTGTATCCCTGGATTTAATTCAGGACAGTGGAATCATGCTTTTAAATTATTGAGAAAATAATATATTGCAAATCATGGAGCCCATTATAAAAATAGAAGGACTGTATAAGGCTTACGGTGATAAGAAGGTATTAAATAACCTTAATCTATCAATTGAGCCTGGTAAAATTATTGGCTATATTGGTCCTAATGGTGCCGGTAAGTCTACTACTGTGAAGATATTAACCGGTATAATACAAGATTATCAGGGCGAAGTAAGTGTCTTAGGCATGAACCTAAGAGATAATCAATTAGAAATAAAAAAGAAGATAGGCTTTATACCAGAGTTAGCTGACTTATATGACTTAATGACTCCGATGGAGTACCTGACGTTTGTAGGAAAGCTGTATCATATGGAGGATCATGTTATAGAAGATAGAGCTCAGCGTATGCTGGATAGTTTTGGTATAGGTGAGAATATTTATCAAAGGATGGATTCTTTTTCAAAGGGCATGAGGCAGAAAGTATTACTAGTATCCGGTTTGATTCACAATCCAAGTATAGTATTTATGGATGAGCCTCTTTCCGGCTTAGATGCTAATTCAGTAATAGTAGTAAAAGAATTGCTGCATACACTTAAGGCTGAGGGTAAGACTATCTTCTATTGTTCACATATGATGGATGTTGTGGAAAAGGTATCTGATAGAATCATTTTGATAGATAAAGGTAATATAGTAGCTGATGGTTCATATGAAGAGTTGAAAGGAGATTCTAACGATACACTAGAACAGATATTTGCAAAGAAAACTATAGGTGAGCAGGCCTACAATAGAGCTGATGGTTTTGCAGCTGCTATGAGAAGCGATAACTAATAAGCAGAATAGTATAAAAATTAGATGGATAGACTTTTATTAAAGTTTGTAATGCTTTTTGCTCCTATATGGAGTAGCCTTGGTGCAGATATTGACCAATTGAAGGCCATATTAGAGATGAGGCTAATTAATGATGATAGAAGACCATTAAGCCCTAGAAAAAATAATAGCAATAAAAAATCAATAAAAAGAGGAGCGTTGCTAAAAACATTTGTTTTTACTATTTGGGGCGCACTGTATTTATTTTTTGCAATGGTGGTAGATGATAAAATTGCATCTATGACCATCTTTTTCTCGCTAATGTTGGTAATGCTAACACTAACGCTATTTGGAGATTTTTCTAATGTACTTTTTGATAACAGAGATAAATTAATCTTGTTTGTAAGGCCTATAACTGATAAAACATTTGTTTTATCTAAGATGTTGCATGTGTTGATTTATTTGTTGAGAATGATAATTCCTATGGCATTGCCTATGTGGGTATATCTATTCATAAATGATGGTATAGCTTCCGGGCTACTGTATACTATACCTATAGTATTATTAATTCTATTTTCATTGTTCTTGGTACATGCATTCTATTTATTAATATTAAAATTTTCTTCTGTACGACGTTTTAATGATATTCTTAACTATGTACAAATAGCTAATTCGGTTGTTACTTTGGTATTAGTTTACCTACCATCTTTGGTTTTTAAAGGGTTGGAGTCAAGTGCTATTGTTGGTGATAATTTTAAGTGGTATGTAAAAATTTTACCTTCTTATTGGTTTGCAGGCTTATGGAGGTGGATTGGATACAGTCAACACATTGAGATATGGTCTACTGCTTTATCTTTCATAGTTCCTGTTGTATTGGGCTATATGACTTTTAAAATATTTGTTCCAGGTTTTATTAAGAAAATAAGTGAAGTTGATGGACAAGAAAGTTTAGCCGAAACGCCTGTAAAAAGTGGTAAAAAAGCACAGTCAAAAAATAAACTAGCTCTTAGATTATCGGTTATATTCAACAAGTCTAAGGATGCACAGGCAGGCTTTTTAGTTACGTGGGCATTAACCGGAAGAAACAGAAGTTTTAGAATTAAAGTCTATCCATCATTTGCTTTTATCCCTATATACTTTTTATACATGTTGTCTAATTCTAAGCAGGGCTTGTCTTACATGTTGCACAATTTAGAGCATACAAATAGACACTTATTATTGTTATATATGACAAGTTATGCCCTGATGGCTGCACTAAATAACTTAGTTATATCAGAACAATACAAGGCATCTTGGATATATTTTTCTGCTCCGGTTAAAGTTCCCGGGCAAATTATATTGGGCTCCTTTAAGGCAATGTGGGTAAAGTACTTTTTACCATTTTTCACACTATCATCCATATTTGTCCTTGGTATATGGGGTATTGGTAAGTTGTGGGATGTAGCATTAGCATTTATGAATGTTACTTGTGTTATTATGGTAATTGCTTATCTGAATTTTAGAGGGCTACCTTTTTCTCAGAAAGAGCAAATGAAGTTAAATGCCGGAAAAGTACTCCGTGGGTTAGTATCCATGTTTATACCGTTTTTATTGGGTGGATTGCATTACTTAGCTATAGAGCTTTGGTGGCTTAAGGCTACATTTATGTTTTTATCTTTTGGCATTACCTATATGTTCTTTGATAGCTATAAAAATATAAGCTGGGCTAAAATAGACAGAGATTTAGAGTTTAGCTAGCAGTAATGAATAAGGGTGCCGATAGAGCACCCTTATTCATTACTATAATTTTGGAACGTAAATAACATACTTTTCTTTAAAAGATTCTTCCTGAAAAATATCGTATACCCCCCAAGCTTGTACTATTTTTTTTAAGCCTGAATCATTTATTTCTTTATCTAAATCACCGCCTTTAAGGCATATTAGACCATTGGGTAAATCATCGCTAGTTTGCCCAGGTTTTATTTGAGTGTTTATCCATTTCCATAATTCTCCTAACGGGGCCACAGCTCTAGAGACTGCAAAGTCATATGTTCTTCCTTTTACTTCCTCTACGCGGCCATGATGAGATGTTATATTTTTTAATCCAATAGCTGAGCTAACTTCGTTTACTACTTTTATTTTTTTACCTATACTGTCTACAAGCATAAATTCTACCTCAGGGTAAAATATAGCTAAGGGAATACCGGGAAAGCCGCCTCCCGTGCCAATGTCAACTACCTTGGTGCCAGGTTTAAATTCGCAGATGGCTGCTATGGCTAATGAATGTAGTACGTGCCTTTCGTAAAGAGTATCAATATCTTTTCTGGAAATAACATTTATTTTCTCATTCCAATCGTGGTATAATGCATAAAGCTGTTCAAATTGTGCAATTTGAGTTTTTGTAAAGTCAGAAAAGTATTTAAGTATTATGTCCAATGTTGTTTGTTTTTTTTGAAAATATACGGCAGAAGTGCAAAGTTATAGATCATCCAACCAAAGTCAAAAAAGGGAAGTAAATATAGAGGTATATCCTCTTTTACTATTTTATCGGTCTTTTTCCATGCCCACCATAATATAATGCTACGGATAAGTATAGCTGCAATAGTAAACCTGATATAAGGAGTAAATACTAATGCAATGAGATAAAACCAGAATGCATTATATGTTAGTCCGAATAAGAACAAATGCCATTGGATATTTCTTTTATAAGATTTGCCGTCAGACATGTGGCGCTGCTTCTGTTTCAGCCATTCTTTCCAAGTGGTTTTACTAGCGGTATATGTGAAGGACTCAGGACTGTCAACTATTGTATAATTTTGTTCATTACCGGCAATATTTACAATAAGATCATCATCTCCAGATGCTGAATTATGCCAACGTTCATCGTTTTCAGCTTTGTAATAAACATCTCTAGTACAGGCTAAGTTTCTACCGCTAGCCATGTAGGGAAAGCCTAAATAGGCAAATGCCTTCATTTGCATAAATGCATGTAGGTTCTCCCATCTAATAAAAGTATTTAATAGGGATTTTTGTGGTGTATATGCTCCATATCCTGCGACGATTTCTATTTCATTATGCAGAGGTGCAACCATTGCAGATAGCCAGTTTTTACTGGCTGGAGTGCAGTCGGCATCAGTAAATAGTAAATTGTTGTGTTGGGCAGCTTTTACCCCAAAGCTTAGTGCCCATTTCTTGCCTTTAAAGTTAGGTTTTACATTAGTTGGTGTTTCTACAACTCTCAGTATGTTGCCATATTCAGCAACTGTATCATGAAGCAATGATGCACTATTATCAGTAGATCTGTCATTAACTACAATAACCTCAAAGTTAGGGCTGCCATCTGATAGGGTATATACCTGAGACAGAACTAATGGTAGATTTTTAGCCAAATTTTTGGACTCGTTATGGGCACATATAATAATGCTTATAGGTAGCAGTTGGTTATTCTTAATGGCATATTGCCCTCTTTTTTTTGAGAGGGCAATATGAAAATAACATCCATATGCAATTTGTATTAATGACCAAATTATGAACAGTATGTATATAGAGAAGCTAAACACTATGCATTGAGGCTTTTACTTCTGTATTACAATCCTTTGGCTAATTTTTACATCGTCTCTTGTAAGTACCAGCATATAAACTGCACTTGGTAAATTATCAACAATTTGTATTGTACTATCTATTTTGCCATTATTCACAGATATATTAGTTGCAGTTATAGATTTACCAGTAATATCATACAAATCAATTCTTGCAGTATTTGAACCTTGACTATTGAGTTGCCCCTTAATATTAAATGTACCAGTACTTGGGTTAGGAGTAATAAGAATGGTGTTGGTATAGTATTCCGGATTCTTAATGCTTACAGTTATTAAATTACTCATAACTGTATCAAATTCTGCGCACTCTATATTACTTACCATTCTACATGAAACGATATCTCCATCATTTAGTAATGAGCTTGTAAATTTAAAATAGTTTGTTCCGGCTATTTCAGCACCGTTTATATACCATGAAAAACTTGGATTACTTCCTCCGTAAGTTGTTGATGCAGTAAACGTTAAGGTGTCTCCTAAAGTTATAGTGTCGTTAGGTGCTAC
>CAYWUY010000049.1:3984-5714 GCA_964461535.1 uncultured Flavipsychrobacter sp. | reverse complement strand
AATGTGTCACTAGATGAGATTAGTGTATTGTTTATATACCAATTATATGCTGGATTTAAGCCTCCATTTGTTATTGTTGATGATAAGAAAACATTACTACCTCTACATACAATTGTATCATTACTTGCAATTGATATTGTAGGAGATACAATGCTATCTACTCTTGTTCTTATAATATTACTAGAATTACTATCTACACTAAGGCAACTAGCATTACTAATTAGTGTAGCTTTTACTGAGTCATTATTGCTTGGAATATAAGTATATGATGCACCCGATGTAGCAACTAATACATTATTTACATACCAGTTAATACTTGGTGAACTTCCTTCATTTGTTGTAGTAGTATTGAAAGTATTGCTAGAGCCTGCACAAATAGAATCGTTAGCAATGCTAATACTTATAGTTGGAGTAAGAATTGGTAATACTGTAGTGTTAATATTGTTAGATGAAACACTATCGCTTGTTCTACAAGTAGCATTACTTAGCAAATAAGCATGAATTGTATCTCCTTCAAGTGGACTAGTACTGAATGAGTTACCTGTATCTACATTGCTGCCATTTACCATCCATACCACTATAGGGCTACTTCCACCATTATCTATAGTACTGGTATATGTCACCGTTACTCCGCTACATATGGTATCGGCTGAAGCACTAATATTAATACTTGGAGTAAGTAATGGATTAACAGTGTAGGTAATAACAGAACTGAAAACACTGTCTGGAGATGCACATCTATACCTGTTAATTAATAGACACTTTATATTGTCGCCATCATTAGGACTTATGGTATATGTGCCAGCGCTACTATCAATGGCTATATCGTTTTTGAACCAAATATATGTTGGTCTTGTGCCTGTATCTGTTGCACTAGATGTATATGTAACAGGAGTACCAAAACATATAGGGCTTGCCGGTGTTGCTGCAATATCAATAGCTGGGTGTGTAACAATTAGTGTATTTTGACGAATAGTATTACTCCAAGCACTATCTGGGTTAGAACAAGTAGCACTACTACGTACCATGCAGTTAATACTATCTCTATCGGTAGGTATATACGCGTAAGTGATGCCTGAGTCTACTAAGCTGCCATTAATAAACCAATAATATCTAGGAGTGGCGCCTACATTAATGCCTACTGCATTATAGGTTTCTATTGTACCTATACAAGAAGTATCATCTGGTGTAGATGAATTAATAGTAACATAAGGAGTAGTAGTTGTAGTTACAGTATAGTATATACTATCGCTAATAGCACTATCTATAGTAGTACATGCATTGGAGTGCATTATACATTTTAAAACATCTCCATTTGCCGGTTCAAAACTATAACTAGACGTAGTAGAAACAGTACTGCCATTTAATAACCAATTATAGCTTGGTGAGGTTCCTCCATTAACCGGGTTGGCATTCAGGAATAAAATTGTACCAGAGCATAGTGTATCGCCTTCAGATGAAGTAAGTGTAACAGATGGGGTCAACAATGGCTTTATTGGCATTGTTATGTTATTGCTTGTAGCACTTGAAGGACTAGCACAAATTGCACTACTATAAAGTGTACAGTTTACCACATCTCCATTATTAGGTGTGTAGCTATAACTAGTATCTGATGATACAATGCTGCCATTTACCCTCCACTCATAAACAGGTATTTCTCCAGTGCCGGTAGCCGTAATATGGAATATAGCTGTAGTACCATAGCATACAGAATCTGTGATGCTAGAAGT
>CAYWUY010000049.1:0-3884 GCA_964461535.1 uncultured Flavipsychrobacter sp. | reverse complement strand
CTACGCTGCCACATATAGTATCGCGAAGAGCGGTATCTAAAATAGCTGATGGTGTGGTTATATTGTTTACAGTTACTATTCTGTTTATTGTAATAGAGTCGGGTATAGCACATGTGGCATTACTGCGAAGGGTACAAGAAATAGTATCTCCATTTACCGGTGCGTAACTAAATGTAGCTCCTGTGCTTATGATACTACTATTTACTCTCCATCTATATGTAGGTGTGCTACCTCCGTTTACTGACGATGCACTGAAGTTTATGCTATTGCCGGCACAAATAGTGTCTCCTGAGCTAGTAACTGTTAATGTAGGTGTTACAGCAGGTGTTACCGTTACTCTAACTGTATCAGAATTGGCAAAAATTACGTTTGAATTATTGGGGTCTTGTAGTGTACACCATACTTTATCTCCGTTATTAAGGCTTGATATTACTAATGAAGATGTATCAGTTCCGGTTATGGTGCCGTTGACTCTCCATACATATTTTTTTTGATAGAAAGGGATTGCAGGGTTAATTCTGTTTGCCGTAATTGTTACAGGAACAGTGCTGCAAAAACTTGTGCCGGGGGTTATGGTTAGTCGTAAAGAATCTCTAGTGTAAATATGTCTGACTCTTCGTCCAGATCCTACAGTTTCTGATGGGCCTGCTCCTTTATCAACTATAAATACTTGATTATAGTTACCAAAACAAATTTCATTTGGGAAGGAATGTCTTGCATTTAATGGTACACCTCCATCACCTGTAGAGCCTGATGTGCCTGTTCCTGAATATGCACTAATAATGCCTGTTGATGTGTTTATTCTACGTACTCTGAAGTTTCCTTGGTCTGCTATATATAAGTTTCCGGCAGAGTCAGTAGCTATACCTGTAGGATTGTTTAAAAATGCGGAAGTAGAAGCGCCACCGTCTCCTGTGTTTCCTGTCAAACCGCCACCCGTTGTAACGGGAGCTGCCTGTCCGGCATATCTAGTAATAATTCCAAAAGTATCTACTCTTCGAATCATATGATTGCCATTGTCGCAAATGTAAATGTTACCTATATTATCTGCAGCTACGTCGAAGGCACTGTTAAATGTTGCTGATGTTGCAGCACCACCATCGCCTGAATATCCAAAGCCTCCTGTACCTGCAAATGTGCTTATGATACCCAGAGTGTTTACCCTTCTTACATTTACTATTGCAGCTATATATAAATTTCCTTTTTTATCAAAGCATAAACCATTTACTGCTCCAAGTCTTGCTGATGTTGCTAAACCGCCATCGCCAGTGGTGCCAAACATGTTACCTCCTGCTATAGTAGTGATGATGCCATTAGTGTCTATTTTTCTTACAGCATAGTTACCACCATCTGCTATATATACGTTACCGATAGAGTCTGTTATAATGCTATTTACAGTGGAAATATTAGCACTCGTTGCAGGACCACCGTCACCTGAATAACCGGGGAAGCCTACTCCGGCAAAGTTTGATATGATGCCATCAGGTGTTACCTTTCTTACGTAGTAGTAGTAATTGTCAGTGATGTAGATATTATTTTTTCTGTCAACAGCTACACCATAAGGAACGCCTATGCCTGCACTACCGGCTATGCCCCCGTTGCCAGATACATTGCCAATGCCATTACCTGCTACAGACCGTATTATTTGGCCATAGGCCAAGCCATTACAAATAGATATAAGTAATGCAATGATATAGATAGAGTGGATTTTTTTCATAAGTTGCTTTTTACGCAGTGTTAAAGACAAATTTACTTCATTTGAAGTACATATTTTATTGTTTTTACGCTAATGCAAAAGGCTCTGATTTTCAAATCAGAGCCTTTTGCATTATATGATGTTTGTATTATCGTATCAAGGTAACTGTTCCTTTTTTAATGATTTGCTTTTCTGAACTGTAGATGCAGTTTGCAATAAATATATAATTGTATGTACCCATATCACAAGGGTCTCCGTTAAACGTACCATCCCATCCGCTCATATCTCCTTTAGAGTCTATATGGTACACTTGTTGTCCCCATCTGTTAAATACACTCAACTCACTTACTGCATAATCTTTACTACCTAGCACACGGAATCTATCATTTATACCGTCATTGTTTGGTGTAAATGCATCAGGAATAGTTAGTGCACCATTACAGCAGGACTCTACTGTAAATTCTACCGGAACTTTAGGTCCTACACAATTAGAATTAAATGTTATTTGCGAAGCATAGTATGTAGTAGTTCCAATAGAATCTGTAGGAGGAACAGGAGCTAAAGTACTAGGCGATATATCGCTAATATCTGTGTACCACATTAGATTATTGTAGCCATATATCTGTATTGGTAAAGGAGTTGAATACTGACATACTTTAAGTGGTGCTGATAAAATTGGACCTTGAGGTACTGGAATTATATTTACGTATGCACTAGCAGAATTGCTACATAAACCCATATTGGTTACAGTAACTATGTATGAGCCTCTGAAATTCATATCAGCTGTTGCAATGACAGGGTATTGTAAGCTAGAACTATACCCATTAGGGCCTGTCCAACTGAATGAGTAAGTAGATGCAGCTGGAGTTACATCTGCGCCTAAATAGATACTTGAGCCTTCGCAGTAAGTGCTATCGTGAGTTTTTATAATAAAGTCACTTGGTACTACTGTTATATTGATAACTTTAGTAGAGTAACACGTTGGTATGCTTGATACAGTAGCTACAACAGTATATGATGTACTAGTAGCCGGGAATGCAATTGGCTGCCTTACGTTTACATTACTCAGTCCTGTTCCTGGTAGCCAAGTGTACATTAAGCTATCGCTTCCTGCTACTCTTATTTGAAAGTTTGTTCCTGAACAAATAGAGGTGTCTGGAGTTATAATATTTACTGCAGGCGAGAAAACACTTACTCTAACACTATCGGTTATTACACTACAGCCGGAATTCTGCAATGATGCTTGTAGCACAAAAGTGGCAGCTACGGTAGTAGAAGTTGTTGGCGCAGCTAATGTAGGATTATTAAGTGTAGCTGCCGGTGTCCAGCTATACGTTAACCCAGATGTAGACATTGTTTGTATGGTAGCAGTTGTACCATAGCAAATGTTTGTATCTGGTGTAGTAATTGCACAAAGAGGGTGGTCAAGAATATTTACATTGAAGGTATCTATGATACCGCAACTAGCTGATGATGTTAAATAAATATTTAATGCTCTGTTGCCAACAGGCAATGTCATTAAAGGATTGATAACAATAGATGCAACAGAGTCGTTTGCTGGTATTATCACAGAGTCGGGCAGCGATGTATAATCACTGGCACCAACCGCTGAACCACCATAACTTAGATATAATGTAGTAGGATATGGGACAGTGAAATCACTTTTAATTTTAAGTGTATCTGTTCTACATCCTTTTACAATAGCTCTAGGTGTACCAGCTATCAAAGCCCCAACAGAGTCAGTGTGATCAAAATGATAAGTATTACTTTTTAAGCTACCTGCTTCAATAAACACACCACTATCATATAGATAGTTAGCTGCATCTACTATAGACATTTTTATTCTGTAAGTATCGCAAGGTATAACCCAATGTTTGGCTTGTAGCACTGTAGTGTATCCTCTGTAGGCAGCAACTGTTCCCCCTGTATTATCAACATAATATGAGGTGAATGGTGAACCCGCTCCCATAGCAGTACAGTTAGCTAAGGTTAAAGATGGACCAGGAACGCCGCTGTTAATACTATTTACTGTTACCGGTATATTAGTGCCAGGTACTAGAGCCATATTGACACCTGGTAACGTTGCAGATACCCCGGGGCCAGAAATAAAGAATGCGAAAGCATCGTTATAGTTACCGCATGTAGAGTTTCTATATTCCTCAGAACCAAACTGGTAATTGAAGCGTAC
>CAYWUY010000048.1:6290-23268 GCA_964461535.1 uncultured Flavipsychrobacter sp. | reverse complement strand
AACTTTCATTATTAATCATTTAATACTTCTAACTTTCTAAAGGCTTGTATACTCTTACTGTCAATCTTTACTATATAAATGCCAGATTTTAGTTTACTATTACTGATATTTATATGATAGCGATTGTTCTCAGCTTTCATATGCAAAGCAAGTATAACAGCTATAATAGGTATTCCTGATTGTGATTGCCATAGCTTCGTCTGGTGTTAATGTTGTTTATGACGCCTGTACAGCAATAGCACATTTACCCTAAAATAGTCGTAAAACAGTGCTATAAACAATATAGCAACAGGTATATAAAAGGCTTTAAAGGATAAATGCATAAAGGCAAGACTACCCGCAATACCACCCGATAAAAAGGATACAATTATTGCCAAGCGTAGTATTATCTTTTTATTGGTCTCGGGTGTTTTATCATTGTGGGTTATGCGTTGTGCTATATCTATACCAAGATCGGTAAACATACCCGTTAGGTGCGATGTTCTTACCACGTTACCAGATACTATTGATACGAGGCCATTTTGCATACCCATAGCTAGTAGCAGTATTCCCGCCCAGTATTTGTTGTACGCCTCTTGCCCGCTTAGCTGTTCTGCTGCTAAGGCTACACTTACTATACAGCTTATAATTATAAGTATGGGTATGGTATAGCTCCATGTTTTATGCACGCCTATTTTTTCTATCAGCAGGCTAGATAAAAAGGAACCAATGAGGAATAGTAGCAACCAGCCACCCACCACTAGCAGAGCGCCCACCTTGCCGGTAGTAAGGCTTATAGCCCATAGGGCAGCATGGCCTGTTACATTAGTAGTAAGTATGCCCCATGCCAAAAAGCCCGCAGCATTTATAAATCCTGCATTTAAGCACAGCAATACTGCTAGCCTAAGATTGTGTATAAAGCTTCTATTATGTCCCGTTTTCCGCAGCACGGCTGCAAAGTTCACATTTTTATAGCAGTTGTGTTTATTTTCTGTATATATTATGGCTGTTGTTCATGTATATTTGTTGCTACGAAGTTTCTTATAACCTTATGCACACAGCCACAGTATATGTTAAGTTTCGCTTGCAAACGGCACTCTATTTTGTACCATGCTATGTTTTGTGGTTTTTCATTTCCCTTTTTTTGGTATTATTACCCATTTCCGAACTTCTAGCAGGCTTACTATTATTTTTAGCTTGGTTGGTTGGTATAGTGGTTGCTTATTTTGTAGCCACAAGAATGGCTACAGCAAAAGCTACTGCTTATTTGTATACCGATTATATGGAACTGCTGTGGCAGCGACAAACTATTGGATATTCTAGACCTAACTATAGATGTTACTATAACAGTATTAAGTCAATAAGCATGTATTATGGTACTACTTATGGTCAGCAGTTGAACCTGACTTTAAAGGATAACACTAAATACTGTATAAGAGAACGTACGATATTAGGTACACCTAATCCTAAATTTGCTGAATTCATTAATAGTCTACAGGGAATTTTCTATAAAACTGTCCCTAAAAACGATAACGTTGCTATTATTGATATACCTCCTGCTCCAGAACCTAGCAACCACCTACCGGATAGTAAATTTGTACTACAATATTTAGGTCTTAAATACCATCTTTCAGCAGTTGCATTCTTTGTGTGGCTATCATTTGTTTTTTTGTTTTCTCTTATAGCATTTGCATCTAGTACTGATACTCCGTATTTAGAAGTGCTTTTTTATATAATCATCCTTTCATTACTCTTGCTTGTTTACGTTTATAAAACTCGATCTTCAGTTGAAGTATCGCTGCTGCAAGATGCAGTGCGCATAAAATACTTCAATAGAAAATGGCTTAAAAATCTCCCTGAAAAAACCATTTATTTCAGACACATAAAAACGTATAAGTACGAGACCTACCAGCAGCAAATTTTATATATTGTAACACAAGGAGGTGAGAAAATACGTATTACACCTTTAATGCTAGGTGGCAGTTTCAATTTAGATACACTGGTATCTAAGTTTGAGAAATTAATACCACTTACTACAGATATCTTTAATAATAAGTTGTCTATACCTAAGGGTAAGACGTTTCTGCAAAGCACTACAGCATTAGTTATGGCTATATTTTTTGCAGTATTCTTGCTCGTATTACCTTTTCTTTTTGTTATGGGTTATACCGATATTACTAAAGATGATTGGTTTAATGCACTATTATACATATTAGGACTAATATTTTTCATTATTAGAGTATTCATAGCTAGGCGCACAAAAGATTAATAACAGCCAACATTGCCAATTAAGAATACATGGGGTGGTCTTACTACTACATTATTCCTAACTTGTGCCTGCGTATTAATAATGATGTCCAATTTTATTCTCATAGCACTTTGTATAGCCTTGGGCATGTTTTTCCGCTCTAGAGGAACCTTGCCACAAGATGCACATAAGGGTATAAATGCTTGGCTTATTAATATTGGTTTACCGGCTATTTCATTCAAATATTTACCGCACATAGAGCTAACATCCAATTTGTTGGTGCCTGCAGTTGCGCCTATATTGCTTTGGCTATTCGGTTGGTTATATATTGCTTTATATGCACGCTATAAAGGGCTAGATAAGCCAACTACCGGAGCATTAAAACTTACAGCCTCGCTTAGTAATACTTCATTTGTAGGCTTTCCGCTTATTATGGCTTATTTCTCTGAGCAAGAGATTGGTATAGGTATTATTTGCGATCAGGTTACGTTCCTTTTACTTTCAACAGTAGGCATACTAGTAGCTTTACGTTCATCAAACCATGATAGCATTTCGGCAAGATTATTACTGCGCAAGTTGTTCACCTTTCCACCCATATGGGGATGCATTATGGCGTTAACATTAGGACGCAAGTTAGATATTACCCCCATACAACCTGTTATACAAAGCATAGCAGCCACTGTTGCTCCTTTGGCATTGTTTTCCATTGGCTTGCAGCTTAGGTTTAAAGGTTGGTTAGCTCATGTCAAAACTATCTCAGTAGCATTACTCTATAAGCTTATCTTGGGACCTGCAATCTTAGCTTTAACTGTATTACTACTAGACATAAAAGGCATTACTCCTCAGATAGCCATATTTGAGGCTGCTATGCCTACCTTACTAACATCAGGAATAATAGCCGATCAATATGGTCTTAATCCTAAGTTGGCTAATCTAATTATCGGCATTAGTATTATGGTATCCCTACTGACCACCGCTATTTGGTATTGCCTACTTCACCTTAGTGGCTGGTTTAGCTAAAGGTATCATACACATATACTTCTATGAATCTTTAATTATACTTCAGTTGTTCGATTCTCATTGTGTACTTCAATATTGTTTACTGGTGGCTACCCTCTAGAAACGCCGGAAAATACTAAAATTAGCCGCTCTGTGCCTATACTATTCAGTTTACCAAGTAGATAGGTGTAGTCTGTTAGGCTTATCTGCATTATCCCTACACTATAAATATTAATAGCGTATTGCAGCACTACCATATAGCTAAGTAAGCCTGCTAGAGTTGTAATTTTTAGAAAGCTACATCATAATATAGCTGCATTTGCGTTTATATATAAACATGATTGTCTGTATTAAATTTATATAGGTGTATAGTGTTTCTATAAATGCCTATGTCGCTTATGATAAAATACCTGTCAAACGCTAGCGATAAACTCCTATTACTAGCCCTGTCTGTACTATTACTACTTTTTGCACTTTTCCGTACTTCCGGCAATTTGCAGGGCACTATTTGGTCAGATTCAGAAGGTTATTACGCTTACTTGCCTGCTATTTTTATACAGCATAATGTCACAGAGATTAAGGATAGAAGTGTGTTGTATGAGAAAAATGTACAAGGGAAAAATGTTGATAGATATACCTGTGGTTTATCATTTTTCTTCCTGCCTTTCTTTCTAATAGGTCATTCGGCAGCTATGGTTTTGGGCTATCCTATTACGGGCTATAGCCCGCCTTATATATACGCTATTATATGTTGTGGGGTGTTTTGGGGTATGGTAGGTATCAGTGTGTTGCTATTACTATTGCAAAAGTATTTTGGGAGAGATGCGTCATGGTTAGCAGTATTATCTGTTACAATGGGCACTAATTTTTTCTATTACATTACTAAGTGGATGGCTATGTCTCATATCTACAATTTTACCCTCGTAGCAGCTATTTTGTATCTAACAGACAAGTACTATGACACTCCAAAAACAAAGTACGCCATCTGCATAGCATTACTTATAGGCTGGCTTATTCTTATAAGGCCTACTAACTGCATTTTTGTATTGTTTTTAGTATTGTACAAGATTACCTCAATAGCCAGTTTACGTTCCAGGTTATTATTTATTAGGCAGCATTTACTACAGCTATCAGCAGCCCCATTACTAATTTTTATCCCCATCTTTCCACAACTCCTTTATTGGAAAGTTATGGTGGGCAAGTGGTTCTATTATGCCTACCGTCACGAAACCTTTTCTAATTGGCAGCACCCTAAAGTGCTAGAGGTATTATTTGATACTCAAAATGGATTGTTTCTATATGCACCTATTTTATTATTGGCGCCCTTAGGTTGGTGGCTGTTACGTAAGCAAGAGCGGGTACATGCTTTGGCTGGTAGCATTACATTTGCTGTTATCACTTACATATTTGCTAGTTGGTGGGCATGGTGGTTTGGTGGTGCTTATGGGCATAGGTGCTATATAGACTATTTGCCGGTTTTAGCATTCCCCATAGCTGGTATATATTCATTAGTGGCAAAACAAAAGCGGGATGTAAAATATACCGTAGGTCTATTGTGTTTTGTATTGGTATACTACAATGTAGCACTATCATTCATTAATGACCATGCCGGCATATGGGATGGGGATGGCTGGCGATGGAACTACGACATGTGGTGGAGCTATGCTAAGAAAGTATTTTTTTTATAAAGCAATAGAGCTACACCCATAAGGAGTAGCTCTATAAAATATCTTTGTTAGGAGTGTGTAGTATGGTTATAACTTAATAAGGTCTTCCGTAGCAGCATCGTAAAAATGATACTCTGTTAGCGGAGCATTGTTATCAGATACAACTTTCACTTTTACTTTATGGTTTTTAGCCCAGCGTTTAGCTATAGAAGGCTTTAGTATAGTGCCTTTAGTTAGGTAGGCTTCTACTATAGGGTGCACATGTATGCTCAGGTTTTTATGACCTTGATTTACCAGGTACACAAAATCTTTTTCTATATCGTCTGCCAGCAGTATAGATGGGCCTATTTTACCGGTTCCTTTACAGGTAGGGCATAGCTCGGCAGTAGATATATTCAACTCAGGGCGAAGGCGTTGTCGGGTTATTTGCATTAGCCCGAATTTTGATATAGGCAATACGGTATGTCTTGCTCTATCGCCGGCCATTAGCTCTTCCATTGCATCAAACACCTGCTTTTTATGGTCAGGTAGTTTCATGTCTATGAAGTCTATAATTATAATGCCACCAAGGTCGCGTAGGCGCATTTGGCGCACTATTTCAGCCGCAGCTTCAAGATTGGTTGCTAGTGCATTTTGCTCTTGTCCGGCATCCCCATGGCGTGTACCACTATTTACATCTATTACATGCAGTGCTTCAGTATGCTCTATTATCAAGTAGGCTCCACTACTAAGATTTACAGTTTTACCAAAAGAAGCTTTTACTTGCTTAGTAATACCGTAGGTATCAAATATGGGTTGCTGTGCAGTATGTAGCGTTACTATATCTTGCTGACCCGGAGATATTCTTGAAATATAGTCTTTAGTTTCACCATGTAGCTTTTTATCGTTAATAACTACTTTCTGAAAACTAACATTCAATAAGTCTCTTAGTATTGAAGTGGTTTTATCTTGCTCGCTCATTATCATTTGCGGAGCCTTAGCGCCTTTAAGATTGCGCTGTATGGTCTTCCACATTTTTTCAAGCTCCATAATGTCGGCATGTAGCTCGGCAGTGTTTTTACCTTCAGCTGCGGTGCGTACTATAACACCAAAGTTTTTAGGTTTTATGCTTTCTACTATGCGTTGTAGGCGCTTGCGTTCGTCGGCAGAGTGTATTTTTCTTGATATAGCTACCACATCGTTAAATGGTGTAACTACTACAAAACGGCCGGGTAATGATATTTCGCAGCTTAGGCGTGGCCCCTTAGATGAGATAGGTTCTTTAAGTATTTGAACCAATATTTCGGGCTTACCATTAAATACTTCAGTTATTTTACCTGTTTTTAATATTTCGGCTTCATTTTTAAATGCTCCGAAGTGCTCTCCCCACTGGGTGTCACCATCTACAGATTGCTTGGTGAATTTGATAAGAGAGCGTAGGTAAGGGCTAAGGTCGGTGTAGTGTAAGAAGGCATCTTTTTCGTAGCCAACATCTACAAACACTGCATTAAGACCGGGCATCAGCTTTTTAATACGCCCCAGATACAGGTCGCCTACGGCAAACTGATCCTGGCCACGTTCAAAGTGGAGCTCAACCAGCTTTTTATCTTCTAAAAGTGCAATTTCTACACCTTCATTAGATGCATTAATAATTAGTTCTTTGTTCATTATACCGTCTTTAGCCATATTGTCATAGTAGTAGCGGGGCTAAAATAGCCTGGCTAACTAGTGAATATGTACCGGCTAGTCAATCAACAAGTTGATAAGTTAACTGGTAGTAATACAATTTCACACCCGGAGAAATGCTTAATGCCTACCGGAGTGTGAAATTGTTCAAAAATATCTGACAAGATGAAATGATAATAGTTAGTAAACTACTTATTTCTTCTTATGACGGTTTTTTCTTAAGCGCTTCTTACGTTTGTGAGTTGCTATCTTATGTCTTTTTCTTTTTTTACCGCAAGGCATAGTTATTGTAATTTAAAATGTTACTTTAATGTACTTATATGTCTATCTATATCTTTGATCAATTCCGGATTTTTGCTTAAGCTTTTACATTTCTCCAGATATTTGATAGTTTCTTCTTTGTTACCAGTTCCTTCGTAGGCTTGTGCCATAAAGTAGTTGGCTTCAAGATTATTGGGCTCTTGTTTCAGCACAGTTTCAAAACGTTTTACTGCTTTTTCAAACTGTCCTGACTGTATTGACATACGTCCTAAAAGCATATTAGCAGGTATGTCGTTTGGCTTTTGTGCGGTAATGTCCCTTAATATTTGCACACCACGCATTGGTTCGCCAGAGCCTTCAATATAAGCAGTAGCTAGTGCTAGTTTAGCATCTTCGTTGGTAGAATCTATCTTCAGAGATTGCTCTAAACAGCTTATTGCTTCTGCTGCTTCCCACATTTGCACTTGATGAGAAGGTTCATCTTCCATTAACTGCAAAAATATTTGGGCTGCAAAGGTGAGGTTTTTTTCTGAATTTTCCAACTTTGCATGTTTTGCTTTATAATATGCTGCCATTGGAAGTTTGCCTGAGCGTTCCCATACGCCCGATAACCGTAAAAAAGTTGCAGCCATTCGCAATGGTTGATCGCGGACGGCTGCTAGCTCATTTTCGATGGCATTTACCGAATCTGCAATGTTTTTAGGCAATTGCGACTTTGACGCGGTTAATAAAGAGTCAAAAGAGGCGGGCTTCATGGTGTTAGGGCCTTGGCCCATTGCGCCTGCTTGAGCTCCCTTGTTTTTTTCGGGCTGCTTAGCTGGTGGCACTGTGTTGCCGCCAAGGTATAAAAGTGCAATTAGTGCTATGGCTACTGCAATTGTGATATAATGTACTGCCTTCAATGGAATGAATTTTTATCCGCAAAGGTAGCGAAATCACAGGTGCATAGTTTAGTCATTCTCTATAAGATCGGTTTCGCTGTGCTCAACCAAATCGTGTTTAGATTCTTTTACTGCTTGTACAAACTCTTTTGCCGGTTTGAAGGCAGGAATAAAATGCTCAGGTATTTCTACCGATACATTTTTCTTAATGTTGCGACCAACTTTAGCGGCTCTTTTTTTCAAGATAAAGCTGCCAAAACCTCTCACATACACAGGCTCTCCTTCTACCAAAGAAGTTTTTACTTCTTTAAAGAACGTTTCTAAAGCTACTAAAATGTCTACTTTAGGTATACCTGTTTTTTCCGCAATGCTTCCTACGATGTCTGCTTTTCTCATGGTACTAAAATTGTCTTTTAAATGGTCTAATCAATTGAAAACTATGTTTTTGTGCACAGCACATTTTATGTAGTTCAAATTCTAATCCGAAAAATGAATTATTTACAAAAGTATCTTTTTGTTTTTGTTAATGTGTCAAAGTAGTGTTTTTTTAACTTTTATATTGCATATAATCAGCGTTATATATATATTGTATATTAGTTATTTGTAGAATTGTTTCTTGCCATACCCACTATAGAAATAATAAATATGGACAATGACCGTGGTCATAAGTATCAAAATGGGGAAATATTTCTACAAAGGTGTTCGCATATTTTGTTAACAATTAAACAATTACATGTTATTTCATTTGTTATGTGTTTTGTTTAATTATTAAAATGGCTGCTGTTGGGGAATTCTATAGCTCTATATTTATGGGCTTCTGCATATATAGTATAGCAGTGCTGTACCTTTGCATGGCTAACAAAACGGAAATATTGTGGAACAAAAAAAGCGCAATGCGGTAGCTTGGTGGCTTATAGCCGGTGTGTTGATGATTATTATTCAAACTTTGCTGGGGGGTGTTACCAGACTTACAGGTTCTGGCTTATCTATTACAGAGTGGAAGCCTATAATGGGCGCTTTGCCTCCTATGAATGAAGACGAATGGAATAAGGCATTTGATGGATACAAGCAGATAGGTCAATACAAATATTTGAATAGCGATTTTACATTGTCTGATTTTAAGTTCATTTTCTTCTGGGAGTGGTTCCATCGATTATGGGCAAGATTGCTGGGTGTGGTATTTATGGTAGGTTTTGTATGGTTTTTTGTGAAGCAGTACTTCGATAAAAAAATGATTCAGCCATTTATTGTGTTATTTATACTAGGTGGTTTTCAAGGTCTTATTGGTTGGATAATGGTGAAAAGCGGTATTAACGATACCAACTTATATGTAAACCATATAAAGCTGGCTGCCCACTTTGTAAGTGCTATGGTTTTGGCTTGTTACACACTATGGTTTGCATTGAAACTTTTAATACCTGACGAACAAAGAATTGCTCATGCAGGATTGTGGAAATTGACCTCCGGTATAATAGTGGTATTATTTATACAGTTGACCTATGGCGCATTTATGGCCGGACTAAAAGGAGCTATGGCAGCACCTACTTGGCCTACTATAAATGGTATGTGGCTGCCCGACACACTAAATGATAGCCTTATTAGTAATAAGATAAATGTTCATTTTATACATCGTACACTAGCTTACCTCTTATTTATTATGGTATTGGTGTGGGGAGCTAAAGCATATAAATTGGTAAAAAGCAGTGCCTCTGCCTTAAATAAATGGTATATGTGGCCGGTGATATTAGTGGTAGTTCAGGTAGTACTAGGTATTATTACTGTAGTTAGTGCTCCTAAGATAGTAGTAGGCCATTTTGGATATTACGAAATACTGGCAGAGCTGCACCAGCTAGTAGCTATGTTCTTGTTAATGTCGCTAGTGGGCAACTTGTATGTAATAAGGAAAAATATATAGCCGAATTGTTGGCTTATAAAAGATAAAAAAATACAAGGGTATCACTTTTGGGTTTATTTAAAAAAAGTCATATCTTTGCAAATTCAAAAAAGTGTCGTTTATTAAAAAATTTTGATGCAAATGTCTCATTTTACTGCTGAAAAGAAAGCTAACATTTTTAAAACATTTGGTGGTAACGAAAATAACACCGGTTCGATTGAAGCTCAAGTAGCTATGCTAACAGAGCGTATCAACCATATTTCCGCCCACTTGAAACAAAACAAAAAAGACTTCTCAACTAATCGCGGATTGATGCAATTAGTAGGTCGTCGCAAGCGCTTACTGCAATATCTAAGCAATAACAACTTGAGCTCTTATCGTGCTCTTATCGAAAAGCTAGGTTTACGTAAGTAATTAACCTTATTTTCCGACTGTTCCCAACCACGGTTGGGAATTGTTTTTTTATGATGATTTTAAATTGATGATGTATGACTCCTAGTCCTATTTCTGTGTCTTATCAACTTCCTGATGGACGCGAAATATCTATTGAAACGGGCAGATTAGCCCGTCAAGCCGATGGTGCCGTTGTGGTGCGCATGGGCAAGTGTATGATTTTGGCTACTGTTGTAGCTAACAAAGACCCAAAACCGGGTCAAAGCTTTTTCCCTCTAACTGTTGATTATCAAGAAAAATTTGCTTCTGCCGGTCGTATTCCGGGTTCTTTCTTTAAAAGAGAGGCTCGCCTAAACGATTATGAAATACTTATCTCAAGGTTAATAGATCGTGCTTTACGTCCGCTATTCCCTGAAGATTATTTTTGCGATGTACAAGTATTGGTTAGCCTTATTTCTTCTGACGAAGAGGTAACTCCTGATGCTCTTGCTTGTTTGGCTGCTTCAGCAGCAATAGCAGTGTCTGATGTGCCTATCCAAGAAATTATTTCTGAAGTACGTGTTGCACGTATTAATGGCGAGTTTGTAGTTAACCCTAAGCGTGCCGATATTGAGAAAGCAGATATCAACCTTATAGTAGCTGCTACTGAGAAAAATATTATGATGGTGGAAGGTGAAGCTAAAGAAGCTGATGAGGCTTCCTTCATCAAAGCTATTGAAATAGCACATGAGGCTATACGTGCACAAGTAAAACTACAAGAAGAATTACGTAACAAAGTAGGTGCACCTGCAAAACGCGAGTACACTAAACCATATACTAATCCGGAATTAGAAACTCGTATAGCTACTTATGCATCTGAGCGTATTTATCAAATAGCTAAAGGTGCTTTAGGCAAACACGAGCGTAATGATGGCTTTAAGCAAATACAAAAAGACTTTGAAGCTAGCTTAACTGAGGGCGAATTGAAGCCTGAAGATCTAGCTTTGGTTGGTGGTATCTTCCACGACCTTGAGAAAAAAATCATCCGCAACATGATGTTGGATGAAAAAGTACGTCTTGATGGTCGTTCATTAGAGCAGGTTCGTCCGCTTACTATGGAAGTAGATTTATTACCTTCTCCACATGGTTCTTCATTGTTTACACGTGGCGAAACACAATCGCTTACTACTGTAACATTAGGTACTGTAGAAGATGAGTTGTTACTGGAAACAGCACAAACATCTGACTACATGAAGTTTATGCTTCATTACAACTTCCCTCCGTTTTCTACGGGTGAAGTAAAAATGATGCGTGGACAAAGCCGTAGAGAGGTAGGGCATGGTAACTTGGCTATGCGCTCTTTAAAGCAAATGATGCCTGCAGACTATCCGTATACCGTACGTGTAGTATCTGATATATTAGAATCTAACGGTTCGTCTTCAATGGCTACAGTATGTGCTGGTTCTCTAGCACTTATGGATGCCGGTATACCATTCCCTAAGCACGTAAGTGGTGTGGCTATGGGTCTTATCAGCGGTGAAAACGGCAAATTTGCAGTATTGACCGATATCCTTGGTGATGAAGATCACCTTGGTGATATGGACTTTAAAGTGACCGGTACACGTGATGGTATCTGTGGTATACAGATGGATATTAAGGTAGATGGATTGAGCATGGAGATAATGATGCAAGCGCTAGAGCAAGCTAGACGCGGCCGTCTTCATATACTTGATGCTATGTATGCTTGTATCCCTGAGCGTCGCGATGACCTTAAACCACAGGCTCCGCGTATTGAACAAATTATCATTGATCGCGAATTTATAGGTGCTGTAATAGGCCCTGGTGGTAAGATAATTCAAGAAATGCAGCGCGAGACTAATACCAAAATCAACATTGAAGAAGTTGATAACACTGGTGTTATAAAAATATTCTCTTCTAACAAAGAAAGTATTGATAAAGCTAAAGCTTGGATTAAAGGCATAGTAGCAGTACCTGAAATAGGTGAAACTTATGAAGGTGTAGTGAAAAGCATAGTTCCTTTTGGTGCATTTGTTGAGTTTTTACCTGGTAAACAAGGTTTGTTGCACATATCTGAAGTAAGCTGGAAACGCTTAGAAACTTTAGAGGGTGTAATGGCTGAGGGTGATAAGGTAAAAGTGAAGCTAATAGGTACAGACCCTAAAACAGGTAAGCTACGCCTAAGCCGCAAAGCATTGATGCCTAAGCCTGAGGGTCATGTAGAGCCTGAAAAGCGTGAACGCCGCGAAGGTGGTGACGATCGTAGAGACAGGGATAGAGGTGGTAATAACAATCGCCGCGATGGTGGCAACCGCCGTGAGGGTGGTAACAATCGTCCGCAAGGCGAAAGAAGACCACACAATAACAATAATAGTCAAGCAGGAGATGCTCCGGCACAACAGCCTACAGAACCACAAGAAGGTGGAGAAGATAAGGATATGATGCTATAGGGCTGATTGCAAATATTACTTCAAAAGTAGAGAGGGTCGACAAATTTGTCGACCCTCTCATTTTAGGCAAATGGCACTAGCTATTATTTTGTTCTAGTATAAATAGTGCCTTTACTTTCGCCAATACTAATAGTATAAATAGGCTTCCAGCAGGCCTCTCTAGTTATTTGTTGGGCATAATATTCAGGTAGTCCCATATTATTTACAATAAGGTATTGAGTGCCTGGTTTAATTTCTGATGCTAAATGCATAAAAGTATTTTTAGTAGTTCTATATCCGGTAAGTGGTAGCAGCAAGTGTTGTCTAATCAAGTGTTGCGGCACAGCTATACTATCGGTATAGATGTTTAGTTCTTCTACTTTTCTTATTAATTGCTCTTCGGAGTGAACAGCATCTGCAAGCCCCATTCTAGTATCGCCCGGACGGGTGTCAAAAAATAGATGGGTAATAGATATAGCTATTAGCACTAGTACAATTGGTGTAAACCATTTACTGTTTGTAGTGTTTGTAAGAAGTTGTATGAGTGCTATTAAGAATATACAGCTAAGCACAAGTATAATGGTTAAATATCTATCGGTAAAGAAATTGCCGGCTGTAAATACTAAATATACAATGGAGAAAGTAACAATGCTGTATAAATAAATAGACTGCTGTTGTGTGGTGTACGATAGCTTATTCATGCCGTGTATAAGCAGGTATAAGCCTGGTATTATAGCACCATAAAATAGCCATCTACTAATAAAAGCATACTGCTCATGTATTACCATATAGCATAGTATAAACAGTAGTGGTAGCAATAGTATTGAGGCTTTTTTGTTTTTTACAGTTGCTACTAGAGCTAGTAAATTAGCAATAGACCAAAAGGCAATTCTCCATTGGTCGAAAAATATAAGCTCTAAAGAAAAACGTAGTGCCCCTTTGTATAATTCAGGAGAGAAGTTGATGTATCCTACATGCTCAGGAAATAACCACCACCCATACCTATTATGCTGTGCAATAAAGAATAGGGCAATTGCTAATAAGGGTAAGGTGAGTATAGCTAGATTGATGATAATTATTTTAAGAGGAGATTTGTTTTTGAAGCAGATTATTAACTCTAGTAAACATATAGTGGCAGCTAAGCATATGGCACTTTCTTTAGTGTATAGAGCTAGTGTGGTCGTTGCAGCAGTCAGCCATAAATTTCTTTTAGTAAAAAAGTATAGTGTCCAAATACTGAGTGCTGCTAGAAAGATTTCGGGTAATAGTAAGCTGGACTGTGCAAAAAACATACTCTGGCTGGCCACTAATACTGTACTGGCAATAGCTGGTTTTATACCGAAGAATGATAAGCAAGTGAAATAGATACCTGATAATAATAAAACTGATGCTAGCAAAGGGAATATGTGCATAGCGCTTATTGAAGAGCCTCCGATAAGCATGCAGCTAGCAGAACAAACATAAAATAATAGTGGGTGCCCTCTAGATACATCCGGAGGCAGTGCCCCAGGTAATATGCTAATGCCATTTTGATACATTTGTTTTACAGCCGGGGCATATGACCAAGACTCATCCCAAAAGAAAGAGTATTGTAGAGCTGGTATTTTTAGAATAATAAAAAGTGATATGATGCAGATTAATATAAGTATCGGCTTTCTTAAAAACATGAGTAGTTGAATAGGAATGAGTGTAATATTAATGAAAAAGGGCAGCCGTTTATAGCTGCCCTTAAAATATATAATTTTGTTTATATTACTCTCTGTTGATTCTTATCTCTTTTACCACAAAAGAATTGTCTTTCATTTTCATAAGAATATAGATGCTGTATCTTCCGTTGGTAGTGTGAAAACTGCCTATCATAAAACGGGAGGTTGCATTAGGGGAACCACTATCCATAACCGAAAAATTGCGAGCCGGATTTTTTTCGAAAAAATCGCGCAAAACTAACTCTGCCTGATTACGACTATAGTTAGACTGAGTATTATTAATACTAATAGGTACGAAATTGTCAAAATACCTACTCATATCCTGTATGCGATTGCTTTTTATAGCAAAAACCACATCATCAACAGGAGATCTGCCCATTTGCGCCTGGGCAGAACCGCCCAGCATTACAAATACTGAGCATATGATTAATATTTTGGTTAATAACTGTTTCATTGCTAAACACACTCGTTTAATATCACAACAGAAATACTACAAAAACCAAGCCAAAAACGCATTTGAATTATGAAAATAACCTATGTTAGATGGTTTTTGGTGTAGAATAAAATCTACACATATCTCTATGCTGCATAGCAATGCTAAAATATAGAAAAAGGCATACATAACCAAAAGAGCCGTTAATTTGTGGGTTTCGTGTGGTTAAAATAGGCTGTTATAAGTTGTTACGCCACTTTATTTATGCTAAATTTGTAAGATAAATAAATTAGTGTAGGCTTCGTGTTTTCGAGCTTTTTGCTGTTCGTTTACTGTTAATGAACCTACATCTCACACAGCAATATATTTACAAAAAGCACAATGGAATTAGAAAACGAAGTAGTACAGCCGAAGGCCAATACATATGATGCAGGAAGTATTCAGGTATTAGAAGGTTTAGAGGCGGTGCGTATGCGTCCGGCCATGTATATTGGAGATATTGGAATCAAGGGTTTACACCACTTAGTATACGAGGTGGTAGATAACTCTATAGATGAGGCATTGGCAGGGCATTGTAAAAATATCACAGTTACAATTCATGAAGATAATTCGATAAGTGTTTTAGACGATGGTCGTGGTATACCTACCGGTATGCACCCTAAAGAAGGGCGTTCTGCACTAGAGGTAGTAATGACGGTATTGCATGCGGGTGGTAAGTTTGACAAAGATAGCTATAAGGTATCGGGTGGTTTGCATGGTGTGGGTGTCAGTTGCGTTAATGCACTGAGCTCTAAAATGATAACTACCGTACACCGCGAGGGTAAAATATTTGAACAAGAATATCAAAAAGGTATACCTCAATATTCTGTAAGAGAAATAGGCACTACTGAAAAGCGTGGTACGCATCAGCATTTCTGGCCCGATGGAACTATTTTCAAGGATACTGTATATCATCGTGAAATATTAGCATCGCGTTTAAGAGAGTTATCTTTCTTAAATAAAGGTATCAGCATAACACTAGTTGATCTTAGAGAATTAAAAGAAGATGGCACCCCTAATAGCGAAACCTTCTATAGCATAGGTGGTATAGTTGAGTTTGTACAATTGTTAGATACTAACGCTAAAAGAGACCAACTATTAGCTAAGCCTATATTTGTAGAAGCGCACGATAAAGATTCTAATGTTTCGGTAGATGTTGCCTTATCTTACAATACCTCTTATAGCGAAAACATATTTTCTTATGTAAATAACATTAACACCATAGAGGGTGGTACCCATGTGGCAGGTTTCCGTAGAGCTATAACTCGTGTATTTAAAGCCTATGGCGATAAGAACAAGTTATTTGAAAAAGCTAAGGTAGAAATTACGGGCGATGACTTTAGAGAAGGTTTAAGCGCCATTATATCTGTAAAAGTACCTGAGCCTCAATTTGAAGGTCAAACCAAAACCAAATTGGGTAACAATGAGGTAATGGGTGTGGTGGATGTTTGTGTTAGCCGTGTTTTAGATATTTTCTTAGAGGAAAATCCTAAAGAGGCTAAAATGATTATTGATAAGGTAATCCTAGCTGCGCAAGCAAGAGCCGCTGCACGTAAAGCACGCGAAATGGTGCAACGTAAAAGCGTATTGAGCGGTGGTGGTATGCCTGGTAAATTGGCTGACTGTTCTGATAAAGACCCCGAAAACTGTGAGTTATACCTAGTGGAGGGTGATTCGGCCGGTGGAACTGCTAAGCAAGGTCGTGATCGCCATTTCCAAGCCATATTGCCACTACGTGGTAAAATATTGAATGTAGAAAAAGCCCAAGAGCATAAAATATACGAGAACGAGGAGATTAGAAATATGTTTACTGCCCTTGGCGTAAGCATAGGTACACCTGAGGATCCTAAACAGTTGAATTTAACTAAACTGCGCTACCACAAAATTATCATTATGACCGATGCCGATGTGGATGGATCTCACATTGCTACGCTAATTCTTACTTTCTTCTTCCGCTATATGGGCGATTTAGTAAAACAAGGGTATGTATATTTGGCTCAGCCACCACTATACTTAGTGAAGAAAGGTAAAGAACAGCATTATGCTTGGAACGAGACTGACCGTAAAGCATGGGTGGAAAAGCTAGCTAATGGTAAAGAAGATAGCGTGAACATACAACGCTATAAAGGTCTAGGTGAAATGAATGCTGAACAGTTGTGGGATACTACAATGAATCCTGCTACTAGGACGTTAAAAAGAGTAACTATTGACAGTGCAGCCGAGGCAGATATTACCTTCTCTATGCTAATGGGTGAGGAAGTAGCACCACGTAGAGAGTTTATAGAGTCGCATGCCAAATATGCTAAATTAGACGTTTAATAGTATATATAATCTAATTCTTTTAAAATGGCATATGCAATTGCATATGCCATTTTAATTATGTATAA
>CAYWUY010000048.1:0-6190 GCA_964461535.1 uncultured Flavipsychrobacter sp. | reverse complement strand
AGGCCATTACAAACATTGAGCCGTCTAAAAATGAGGTTTCAATTACTAGTGCGCCGGATTGCACTGTCACATCATCACGTTTAAAAGGTTTTGAGTATATAAAGCCATTAATGGAAGTAAGAGCTGAGTGTGAAGCTCAAAAAATGATTCCTTTAAAGTCCCAGTTACAAAATATAATAGATGCCGAAAAAACTCAAGGTCACTTAATGGATGCATCTGTATTTATTAAAGATTGTAATACTAACGACTGGATTTCTATAAATGGGACATCAAATTTCTATCCAGGTTCTTTAATAAAGCTACCCATGATGATAGCCATATTGAAGATGGCAGAAGCTAACCCGTCTTTGCTTGATAAAAAAGTAACGTATAATTCAGGTGCTGTATTCCCAATTAAGCAAACTTTTGGTTCTAAAACTGTAGAGCCGGGTCATACTTACACAGTACGAGAGCTATTGAAATATATGATTTGCTATTCTGATAATGGTGCTACACAGTTATTAAATCCATTGATAGATGCAGACAAAATGAACGAATTATTCAAGGCATTAGGTGGTTCTGCACCTGAGAATAATGTAAACTATTTCAAGTATACAGTAAACGCCCCGGACTTTTCCAATTTCATGAGCTTGCTATATAATGCTGGTTACTTAGATATAGCCCTTTCTGAGTATGCTTCTGAAATGTTGGCTCAAAGCGACTTTAAGGAAGGTATAGTAAAAGGTTTGCCTGCAGGAACTAAGATAGCTCATAAATTTGGTGAGGCGGGTCACCCTGGAGAGCATGAGCTGCACGAGACTGCCATAGTATATTTAAAAAACTCTGCTTATTTAATTACCGTTATGACACGCGGTACTGATATTAAGTATCTGCCAAACGTTATAGGTAGCATTTCTAAAGCTACTTACGACCATTTTAAGGGCTTAGATATATAGGTCGGTTACTATAAATTATTTTCTACAGTAAGCAGGTTTAGGCCTGCTTACTTTTTTTGTGCCTATACCAATAACTAATTGTTATACATTCTTAAGGGTTTAGGTTTATTTTTGTTGCATGAGGAATATCCTGATAATACTGGCCTCAGTAGTAGTTGTTATGCAGCTATCTACTTTTGGTTATGCGCATGATAAAAAAAATGTAGACCCCAAAGCGGCAGCTCGCCGTGCATGGGTAGACAGTGTATATGATAAGCTGACCGAACAAGAAAGAATAGGACAGTTGTTTATGGTGGCTGCTTATTCTGGTGGTAAAAATTATAACGAAGAAGCTATAACAAATATGATAGCTAACCACCAAATAGGTGGTTTAATATTCATGCAGGGCGGTCCGGGCAGACAAGCCAACCTTACTAATAAATACCAGCGTATGGCTCAGGTGCCCTTGCTCATATCTATGGATGCAGAGTGGGGATTAGGTATGCGCCTAGACAGTATTAGAAACTTTCCTCGTCAAATGATGCTAGGTGCCACTCGCGATACTGCTTTGGTATACCGCATGGGTTTGGCTATAGGCAGGCAATGCAAACGATTGGGGGTGCATATAGATTTTGCGCCAGATGTAGATGTGAATAATAATCCCGGAAATCCTGTAATTAACTCAAGGTCATTTGGTGAGCATAAAGGATGGGTAAGTAAGCTAGCCAGAGCCTATATGCGTGGACTTCAGAAAATGGGTGTAATTGCTTGCGCAAAGCACTTTCCCGGTCATGGAGATACCGATGTAGATTCTCATAACGATTTACCTAAAATTGGTAAATCTTACCAGCAGTTAGATTCATTAGAGCTTTTTCCTTTTAAGCAGCTTATAGCATCTGGTGTAAAAAGTGTAATGGTTGGTCACCTTGAGGTGCCCGCATTCGATACTACTAAGCATTTGCCTTCATCGCTTTCAAAAAATATTATTACCGATTTGCTAAAAGATAAACTAGGTTATAATGGATTAATAGTTACAGATGGTTTAGCCATGCAAGGTGTGGTAAAATATTTTCCAGCTGGCGAGGCAGATTATCGTGCCTTCCTAGCAGGTAGCGATATTTTATTGTTTTCGCAAGATGTGCCTAATGCTACATTGAAAATTAAAACTGCATTAGATAGCGGTATTATAGACAGAGTAGTATTAGAAAGAAGTGTAAAGAAAATATTGGCTGCTAAATATGATGTAGGCTTGCACGAGCCATGGGTAGACATTTCTACTGAGCATATAGCTGAAGATATTAACGAGGCTGTTGATAGTATAAAACTACAAACTGCCAAAGAAGCCATAACACTTGTGGCAGACGAAAATCAGATATTACCTAAGTTGAATGATAATGCAAGAATAGCCTATGTAGGGTTTAACGCTGCAAAGCCCACTACGCTGTTTAATCAGCTTAAAGACAAGTTTGTAACTATGGATGCCTACTGGCTAGCCAAAGGTACAGCCCTAGATTCTGCGCAAAAAGTGATAGATAAGCTAGAACAATATGATGCTGTAATAGTAGGTATGCATAGCGTAAGCTTTTATACTGCTAATAACTATGGTCTAAGTAGCGACTTCATTAATATACTACAGCAAGCATCTTGCAGAACTAACACTATGATGGTAGTAATGGGCAATGCCTATGCTATGCAATACATATGCGGCGCAAGATCTATGATGGTTACTTATGAAGATGATAGCCTAACAGAAGTAGTGGCGGCAGATATATTATTAAGAAAACAGAAAGCTAAAGGTGTGCTACCCGTAACAGCTTGTAAAGATGGAAAAAGCGTTTGTCCTGCCCCTATAAAACCTGTTGAGGTAGCAAAAGAGGTAGTTGCCAAAGAGTTAACTCCGGTAATGTATCCGGCTGATGCGGGAGTAATAGATATGGGTGCTATCGATAAAATGAATTTGTTCGTAGAACGTTGTGTAGCTGATGGTGTATTCCCTGGAGCAAGGGTACTAGCCGCTAAAAATGGTAAGGTGTTTATTAATAGAGCCTACGGCTATCAAAACTACGATAAAGAATTTCCTATAGATACCAATACCCTATACGATCTGGCATCATGCACCAAAATGTTAGCTACCAACATTGCAATTATGAGATTGTATGAAGAAGGTAAAATAAGTCTGGATAGCACACTAGGAAAGTACTTACCTATAGTAAAAGGTAGCGATAAGGCAACTATAACTATAAGAGAATTGCTGCAACATCAGGCAGGTTTAAAAAGCTGGATTCCATTTTATAAAGAAACATTGAATGATAGGGGCAAACCACAAAAAGCTATCTATAGAAAAAAGCAGTCAAAAGAATATAGCATACCAGTATGTAACGATATGTATATGCTTACAGCTTATAAAGACACTATTTGGGGCCGCATAATAAATAGCCCTAAAGAGAACATTGGCAAAAGTGTGTATAGCGATTTGGATTTTATATTCTTAGGTGCTTTGGTAGAAGCTGTGAGCGGTAAGGCCTTAGATAAATATGTTGAGGAAGAGTTTTATAAACCTCTAGGCTTAAAGAATCTGTTGTTTAATCCGCTAAGAAAATATGATACCACACAAATAGCGCCTACAGAAATTGATGTCAATTTTAGAGATGAGTTGATTCATGGTTATGTGCACGACCCTGGTGCAGCCATGTTGGGTGGTGTTGCTGGTCATGCTGGTTTGTTTGGTACCGCGCAGGATGTTGCAGTAGTATTTCAAATGTTGCTGAACAAAGGCACTTACGGTGGTAAAAAGTACTTTAAGCCTGCTACAGTAGAATTATTTACTACGTATCAGAGTAGTCTGAACCACAGAGGCCTTGGCTTTGATAAGCCGGCTACTGATGAAAATGATGGAGGTCCGGCAGGGGCACGCACAAGCGCAGCTGCTTTCGGTCATCAGGGCTTTACAGGAACATGCGTATGGGCCGACCCTGCTACAGGAGTATTGTTTGTATTCTTAAGTAATAGAGTATATCCGTCTGCAACTAATAGCAAGATTAATAAACTAAACGTAAGAACACTAACACAAGACTATATATACGAAGCATTGGGTATACCGGTAAACCATACCAGGATGGACGCCTATAAGCAACAGACTACTAAAAAGTAATTACTGTTGAGCTTATAATTTATTGTTAATAATAAACTTTGTGTTATTGCAATAGTCTTATGTAAAATAACATTGTAAAAATATTATCAGATACAGTTGCATAGGCATTTTGTTACATGTATTATACTGCTGCTATGTGCATATAGCCACGTAGCCTATGCACAAAATAATAGTGCATTTACCGGCTATGCACCTATGGACTTAAATGATGTTATAGCTAAGCTGAGGCATAATACAACAAATGATACGCCAAAACGAACCAAAGAGGGCCCACAGTTTTCTTTTGTTCCTGCGGCGGGTTATACATTACAAACAGGACTTGCCGCCGTTGCCTCGGCAAATGTTACATTTAAAGTGGCAGATTCTGCTCCTCAGTCGTCTGTAGCAGTTAGTTTTACTTATACTATTCGTAATCAAATAATAGTGCCTATACTTACTTATATAGCCACTAAAAATGAGAAGTATGTAATAACCGGAGACTGGCGATACCTGAAATACCCCTCTTACACCTACGGACTTGGTGGATATACCCAAATAGAGAATGGCTACATGATAGACTATTCAACTATTAGATTACATCAGGCTATTATGAAAAAGATGCATAAGGGTATGTATCTGGGAATGGGATATGAGATGGACTATTTTTGGAACATCAAAGAAATAAACCCACCCGCAGGTGTGGTTACTGATTACCAAAGGTATGGCTTACATCCTACAGAGTTTGCCTCGGGCATAACTTTCAACATGCTGCTAGATAGTAGAAAGACCCTTATTAATCCATTATCTGGCCATTTTTTAAGTGTGGTTTACAGGCCTAATCTCATCTTATTTGGTAACACTACTTTTTGGCGCTCGTTGGTAATTGATGCTCGTAAATATATAAGAGTATCTAAGCATAGCGAGAACGTACTGGCCTTATGGAATTATTACTGGCTTACATTAACAGGTAAGGCGCCATACCCATTGCTACCCAATACCGGTGGAGATGCCTACAGCAATACCGGGCGAGGTTATATACAAGGGCGGTATAGAGGCTCTAACATGCTCTATGCCGAAGCTGAATATAGATTTGGCTTAACACACAACGGTTTATTAGGTGGGGTGGTATTTGCCAATTGGCAAAGCTTTAGCGAGGAAACCAGTAAATGTTTTGAAAATATAGCGCCGGGCTGGGGTGGTGGCTTACGTATAAAACTGAACAAGTATTCCAGAACTAATATAGCTATTGATTATGGATTTGGGCTAGGTGGTACAGGCGGCTTATTCGTAAATCTAGCTGAGGTATTTTAGTCCTATATTTTGTCATGATATAGCAGTATTTATCTATTCAATTGACAAATAGTCTGTGTAAAAGTGTTAATGTGCCTTAATGGCACTATATTTATACTATGGTTTAATAATTGTAGCATAAAACCAAAAGCAAAAAATTTATGAATCAGAATGAATTCCGTAAGTATGCCATTAAGCATCATGGCATCAGTAGTTTGACTTTAGATAGTTACTCCTCTTCTCTTATAAAAACACCGGTAGGCTTAACTCCATACATTATAGAAGAGCGCCCCATGAATGTAGCTTCTATGGACGTTTTCTCTCGCCTAATGATGGACCGTATCATATTTTTAGGTGAGGGTATCAACGATTATGTGGCTAATATAGTTACAGCTCAGTTGTTGTTTTTAGAAAGTACAGATAGGAATAAGGATATACAAATGTATCTAAACAGTCCGGGTGGTAGCGTATATGCCGGTTTAGGTATTTACGATACTATGCAAATTATTTCTCCTGATGTTAGTACCATTTGTACAGGTATAGCAGCCTCTATGGCAGCAGTATTAATGTGTGCAGGTACAGCAGGTAAGCGTACTGCATTGAAGCATAGCCGCATTATGATACACCAGCCATTAGGTGGTGCTGAGGGTCAAGCTAGCGATATAGAAATTACAGCAAGAGAAATATTGAAATTGAAGAAAGAGCTGTATGAAATTATTGCAAACCATTCAGGGCAAAAACTAAGCAAAGTAGAAAAAGATAGTGACCGTGATTACTGGATGACAGCAGCTGAAGCTAAGGAGTATGGAATGATTGATGAAGTATTAGACCGTAATCCTAGAAAAACTGACAAGTA
>CAYWUY010000047.1:0-23340 GCA_964461535.1 uncultured Flavipsychrobacter sp. | reverse complement strand
CTTAAAGCTGCAGTAGCAAATAAAATTGTTGCATTTATAGTATTTTTATTGAAAATACATTTATAGTATAATGATAGCAGCTACAGAACAGCCTAAAGTAAATATCAAAGCATTGGCAGCTACTATTTTGTTTCATGCTTTGTTGCTGTTGATATTCTTTTTGTGGCAATACAGTATACCTGTATCTTCTACGGATATTTTGGCAGGAGATGGGCTTGAAGTGAATTTGGGTAATAGCCCTGATGGGAGCGGTAATGACCAACCAATGTCGATAAATGACCCTGCCAATTATAGTGCCGCTGTGGTTTATAAAAATTCTTCCTCTGGTGCCTCTACTACAGATAAAGTGGTTTCATCTGATCATCCTGACAACGTTGCCTTGAACAATAATAAAAAACAACAGCACTCTACACCGGTGGTAGATAATCAGCCTAAGGAGCCTAAGCCTATACCAAGAGCTGTATATACAGGTGCTCCGGGAAATACAACAGGTGGTAATAATGCACAAAACAATGCCCCGGGTACGTCTGAAGGTAATACTACAGGTGGTGGGGATAGAGGTGTGCCTGGTGGTACACCAGGAGCTGCTAATTATACTGGCACCCCTGGTTCTGGTGGTATAGGTCATACGTTGTCTGGCCGAAGTATTTCTCCTGATAGGTTTGAGGCCGAATTTAGAGAAGGGGGCAAGGTAGTAATAAGCGTTACTGTAGATAGAGAAGGGAATATAGTAAGTAAAAGAGTTAAAAGCACATCTAATCCGCAGTTGACTAAATTGGCCATGGATAAGCTAGCCAGAGCAAAGTTTAGCAGAAGTAATTCCTCAGAGCCGCAACAGTTTGGTGATGTAACCATCATTTTTAAAACCCGATGATATAATTTCTATGGTTTTTCCTGATTATGCGACTACACTAGACTATCTATTTAGTCGCTTACCTATGTTTTCGAGAATTGGTAAAGCTGCTTTAAAGCCCGACTTAACCAATACATTAGCACTTTGCAAAGCTGTAGATAATCCTGAGGCTGATTTGAAATGTATTCATATAGCAGGTACTAACGGTAAAGGCAGTACTAGCCATGGCCTTGCTGCAGTTTTACAAAAAGCAGGTTATAAAACAGGCTTATATACATCGCCACATTTAGTTGATTTCAGAGAGCGTATAAGAATAGATGGTCAACCTGTATCGAAACAATGGGTAGTGAACTTTGTGAATACCTATCACCACATAATAGAGCAAATTAATCCGTCTTTTTTTGAAATTACAGTAGCTATGGCATTTCGTGCATTTGCTGATTATGGTGTAGATGTTGCAGTAATAGAAACCGGGTTGGGAGGCAGGCTAGATAGTACTAACGTAATAGAGCCAATACTATCTATAATAACCAATATTAGCTACGATCATAAAGATTTATTGGGTAATACACTTAGCGAAATAGCTTCGGAAAAGGCTGGTATTATTAAGCCTCAGGTGCCGGTAATAATAGGTGAGCAACACGAAGAAACTGAACGTGTGTTTTTTGAACAGTCGGTGCTTAAGCAAAGCTCAATTTATTATGCACAGTCGCACTGGGATATGGTAAGAGTAAAACAAGATGCTCAATATCAATATTTTAAAGCAGTAGACAAAACAAAGCAAGAACTATACGATCTTAAGACTGACCTTACAGGTAACTATCAATATCATAATCTTAAAACCATACTTACAGCATCGGAGGTATTAAATTTTAAAGGTTTAAAATTACCATTGCAAGTTGTGCTTGCCGCTTTATCAGAAGTGAAGCCAACTACAGGTTTTATGGGGCGTTGGGATTGGTTACAAACAAAGCCGGCTGTAATATGCGATGTGGCTCATAATCCTGCAGGATTACAGGAGGTGCTAGCACAATGGCAATCGGTTAAGGCTAATAGAAAACATATAGTAATTGGCTTTGTTAAAGATAAAGAAGTGGCAGAGGCATTAGCTATGTTTCCCAAAGACGCTATATATCATTTTTGCAATGCTCAAATACCAAGAGCCCTGCCTGTAGCAGAGTTGGCTGAAATGGCTGCCCAAGCAGGATTATCCGGAGATATTTATAATTCAGTAACAGATGCTGTAAGTGCAGCAATGCAGCAGTTGCAAGAAGAGGATGCATTACTTATAACAGGAAGCTTTTTTATAGTAGGTGAGGCAATAGCATATGTACGTAAAATAGGAAAGGAAGAGCTGGCCTAGAGTAGCTTAGTTCTAAATAATTACTAAATAAGCTTTCCGTATACTATATATTGCAGTTGATTCAATAGCTTTACAGCCACACATATAGGCAATAACATGCTAAGGACAGATTTTTTAATTATTGGGTCTGGTATTGCGGGGTTGACATCTGCGGTAAAACTGGCCTCTTTGCATCCCGATAAATCGGTAACTATTCTTACCAAAGCCAATACAGACGAAACAAATACTAAGTATGCTCAAGGGGGTATAGCAGTAGTGAATGATCAGGAGCATGATAGCTTTGACAAGCATATAGATGACACTATAATAGCGGGAGACGGATTGTGCAATTTGGATGTAGTAAAAGTGGTAGTTAGCGAAGGCCCTGATAGGGTAAATGAAATAATAGAGTGGGGAACTCGTTTTGATAAAAATACGGAGGGTGAATATAAAAGAGGAAAAGAAGGTGGACACTCTGAATACAGAATTCTTCACCATAAAGATGTTACCGGAGCAGAGATAGAAAGAAGCTTGGTAGAAGAGATAAAAAAATACCCCAACATTAAGGTTTATAATCACTGGTTTGTAGTAGATATAATAACGCAGCACCATTTAGGGTATTTGGTTACTAAGGCTACGCCAGATATTACTTGTTTTGGTGTTTATGCACTAAACCTAAATACGCATGAAACCGAGAAGATACTTGCTAAAGTAACTTTAATGGCATCGGGTGGCGTAGGGCAAGTGTATAGAACTACCACCAATCCTAAAATAGCTACTGGCGATGGCATAGCGATGGCATATAGAGCCAAAGCTCGTATAGAGAATATGGAATTTATACAGTTTCATCCTACAGCTTTATATGAGGCTGGTGTTAGTCCGTCGTTTTTAATTACTGAAGCCGTAAGGGGAGATGGAGGAATACTAAGGAATAAAGCCGGGGAAGCTTTTATGACTAAGTATGACGTACGTGCTGATTTGGCTCCGAGGGATATTGTGGCAAGAGCCATAGATAGCGAAATGAAGAAGGAAGGAACCGAACATGTGTATCTGGATTGTAGGCATATGGATGTGGAGAAGTTCAAAAATCATTTCCCAAATATTTATGCTAAGTGTAAAAGCATAGGTATAGATGTAATGGAGCAAATGATACCTGTAGCTCCGGCAGCACACTACTGTTGCGGTGGTATTAAAACAGATATAGATGGGCGTTCTAGTATCAGAAACTTATTTGTATGCGGTGAATGTTCAAGTACTGGCCTACACGGAGCTAACAGACTGGCTTCAAACTCTCTTTTAGAGGCATTGGTCTTTGCACATAGGTGTGCCATGGCAATGGCTGCAAAGGTTAATACTACAGCTTTTAAAGATGAGGTTCCCGATTGGAACACATTGGGCACTATTGAGCCTAAAGAGATGATTTTAATAACGCAAAGCCTCAAAGAACTTCAGCAAGTGATGAGTGACTATGTAGGTATAGTTAGAAATGACGTTAGGTTAGATAGGGCTATGGCAAGAATTGATTTGATACACAGCGAAACAGAAGAACTCTACAAGACTACTGTTATTTCTCCACAGTTATGCGAATTAAGGAATCTAATAACTATAGGCTATTTGGTAGTAAAGGGTGCCCAGTTTAGAAAAGAAAGTAGAGGACTTCATTATAATACAGATTATCCTCAAAAATCTGACTTATTACAATCCATAGTTTTATAATAGTATTTACAAAGCATTTTAGATGTCAACAATAAAGGTTACTATATCAGATGTGTCTGGTGATGAGCAGGATATTTTAATAGCTCAGTTATCGGAATTAGGATTTGAAGGGTTTGAGCAAAATGATAGTTCGGTATTAGCATATATTACTGAACTAAATTATAACGAAGACGAGGTGCAACAAGTAATAGCAGAAAAGTCAATGACTACTGAACTAGTACCACAACAAAATTGGAATGCATTGTGGGAAAGTAACTTTGAACCTGTTTTGGTAGATGATTTTTGCTTAATAAGGGCGGATTTTCATGATATTAGAGCAGCAGTTGCACACGAAATAGTTATTACGCCTAAAATGTCTTTTGGTACCGGACATCATGCTACCACGCAGCAAATGATTAAAGCTATGAGGCTAGTAGATATGTCTGGTAAGCGTGTTTTTGACTTTGGTACAGGAACAGGAGTGCTGGCAATATTGGCTGAAAAACTAGGTGCAACAGATATATTGGCTATAGATAATGATGAATGGTCGGTAGAAAATACGGAGGAAAATATAGCACGTAATAATTGTAGTAAAATAAAAGTAGCACTAAGCCAAACAGAAACATTACCCCAGTATGTTGCTGATGTGATATTAGCTAACATCAATCGTCATGTATTATTGGCCTACATGCCCCAGCTATATGCTACCACGGCTAGTAATGGTGTACTGCTTTTAAGTGGAATATTGGTTGAAGATGAGTCTATTATAAGAGCCTCGGCTGAAGCAGAGGGCTTTAGATATAGTGCTACTACCGAGCAGAACAAGTGGTTATGCATGAGCTTTTTTAAAGCTTAGTGTATTAATATGGTGAGAAGTATAGGTTAAGAATATATTGTATTTTTCTAAGGCGCTATTAGGAATTTTGATACAATTACCTTAAATTTGACTTTCTCAATAACTTAGATTCGGTAATGATAATAGCTTTTTTATTAGTTTTAGCATATTTATTAGGTTCAGTTCCTTCGGCAGTTTGGGTTAGTAAGTTGTTATTTGGTATAGATATTAGAGAGCATGGTAGTGGTAATGCAGGTGCAACAAATACTTTTAGAATATTAGGTCCAAAAGCAGGTACTGGTGTTATGCTTATGGATATGCTTAAGGGTTTCATAGCTGTTAAGCTTGCGTTCTTCTCTCATTTAAATCCTTCATTTGAGGCGTTTGTTAATCTACAAGTGTTTTTAGGCTTAGCTGCTGTTCTTGGTCATATATTTCCTATATGGGCTGAGTTTAGAGGCGGTAAAGGTATTGCTACTTTGTTTGGTATGATATTGTCTATACAGCCTATAGTAGCTATTAGTCTAGTAGCAGTGTTTGTGGGTATGCTATATCTTACTCGTTACGTATCGTTAAGTTCTATTACTGCAAGTATTGCTTTCCCATTAATGATAGTATATATCTTTAATGCACAAGAACTGAGCTATAAGTTGTTTGCTATATGTACGGCTTTCTTAGTGGTGCTTACCCATCATAAAAATATTAGTAGGCTACTAGCCGGTAATGAAAGTAAAGTAGCTTTCTTCCGCAAGCGTAAGGAAAATAATTAATAGTTCCATCTCCCCAATTTTATAACTACATTGGCCAATAATAACCTACATCAAATACCGCTCTATAAAAGGGTATTAAGTTATTTAAAGCCTGTTTGGTTGAGGTACGAAAAAAGTGCTAATAATCCGTATTTAGAGGTATTACTCTATCGTAATAGATTGCAGCTAGCTACAGAAGATGCATTATACTCTGATGGCGACCAGTATACGCCGGCGCTTGAGATAGCAAGACATTTTAAGAAACAACTACCGACTTTCGAGTCGGTTTTGCTTTTAGGAGTAGGAATGGGTAGTACCGTACAGGTTTTTCGTAAACTTGGGTGCAATGCAATGTATACTTTGGTAGAAATAGATCAGGTAGTTTTAAGACTAGCATTAGAAGGCCTAGAAAAAGACTCCGGGGCTAAACTACACCCGATATGTACTGATGCTGCTAAGTTTATGGAGGAAAATACTGAACAGTATAGCTTCTTATTTATAGATATTTTTCAGAGTAGGGTTGTACCTGAATTTGTTAGCTCTCGTTTGTTTTTGGCTCATTGTAAGCGTGCCCTTACAAGTAATGGTTGCATAGCCTTCAACTATATTGTTAGTCAGCGTTCGGAGTTGGATACTACACTTAATAACTTTGCAACAGTATTCCCCAATTATAAAATATTAGAATCGGGTATTAATAGAATATTTGTAGCAACCGTATAAAAAAATACCCGACTTATAGTCGGGCACTTTGTATACGTAATACTTTTCTATTCTTTTTCTGTACGCGCATTTTTTCCGGTACTAGTTTTAATATCTCATCCATTAGCGATTGTAATATAGAGAAGTGAACAAAGTGGTCGTTGGTCACTAGTGCTATTTCTCTTACAGGCTCAGGGTCTTGGAAGTAGCGGATATTTTCCATTCTATCCTCATCAAAATCAGATATTGCTAATTCAGGTAAGATAGTCATACCTCCGTTTCTGTCTACCATTCTACGTAGTGTTTCCACATTACTAGACTCATATTTGTACGGACGTTTAGACTGCAAACGCTGAACATGGTCGCTACAAAGGTCTAATACTTGATTTCTCATGCAATGTCCTTCGTTTAACAGCCATATACGATCTAGCTCAACATCAGTAGAGGCTATAGTACGCTTTTTTAAGGCTTTATCGTCATTGCCAAAATAGGCAACGAATGGCTCGTAGAACAATGGATATTCTTTAATGTCTTTTTCTTCAAGTGGTGTACTTAACAGACCAGCATCTATCTCATTATTACGCAAAGCTGTAATAATTCTGTGTGTCTCCAGTTCGCTAACCTCTAATCTTATATCTGGAAAATTTTTGGAATAGTTTTCCAGAAGAGTAGGAAGGATATTAGGAGCCACAGTTGGAATTACAGCTAGCTTAAACACCCCTGAAATAATGTTTTGCTGCTGTTGAATTAGTTCGTGTATGCGTTCAAATTCTTCTAGCGTTTTTCTTACCTGCTCGATAATTACTTTACCCATAGCAGTAATTTCAATCGGGTGCTTACTCCGATCGAATATTTTTACGCCAAGCTCTTCCTCTAGCTTCTGTATTTGTAAGCTGAGGGTTGGTTGTGTAACAAAACACTTCTCAGCAGCAGCTACGAAGCTTTTATAAGTAGCTAGTGCAACGGCATATTCTAATTGAATAATTGTCATAATGGGCAGATTGTATTACAAACTTAGTATAACATAGCTCAATTGTCAAAAGCAATAACTGAGATATAACATCTTATCAACATTATGTTATTTATGCTGATTATTTATATGTTACTTGCCTTGTGCCGCAGGTAATGGTTTCCTAGGCAACAGCTCATCTCGCATTGCTGTATTATATACGAAAGAAGCCATGATTATGGATGCCTGCATCAAATCATTATTATTTACACGGTCGTAACTATCCATATTAGTGTGGTGCGTGCGCGTTCCATATTCTAGTGGGTCTTGTATAAACTGGAATCCGGGTATACCTACCTCGTCAAATGCAATATGGTCGGTAGACCCGGTGTTTTTAATAGTTAATGTACCTGCACCTAAATCTTTAAAGGGTTCAAACCAGGCTTCAAAAATGCTTTTTACATACTGATTGCCTTGTAAATGTATTCCCCGTATTTTTCCTGCACCATTATCTAAATTGTAGTAGGCTGCTACTTTTTTATGTTCCGGTAGTAGTTGCATAGTTGTACGGTCTGCAAAGTGTTTTTTTACATATCCTCTAGAGCCTAGTAGGCCTTGCTCTTCACCACTCCACAACGCTATTCTGATAGTTCTTTTAGGTTTTACATGTAGTGCTTTTAATATTCTTACTGCTTCCATAGCTACTATTACCCCTGTAGCATTGTCAGTTGCACCTGTAGATGCGTGCCAACTATCCATATGAGCACCTAGCATTACTACTTCATCTTTAAGATACTCGTCCGTTCCTTCTATTTCACCTATTACATTATATTCGGTAGAGTCGTTCATTAAAAACTTCGTCTTAATATCTGCTTCTAATGTTACTTGTTTGCCGGCAGTTAATAATCGTAAAATTCTTTGTATGTGCTCACTACCCATTTCCATTTCGGGTAGCACGCTAGGTGCATCCCAAGCTCTTGAAGCTCCATTGCTGGTGAACACAGTACCCATATTTCCTCTACCTCCACTCACCACAAACGATGCGCCTTCAGCTACTAAAAACGAGTCTATTTTTTTACGAAGGATATTAGCTGCCCTTTTGTTTGGTTCACTGGGCTTGGTAAAAAACTGTAACGATGCAGTGCCCTCTTCGTTATGCGGGTCGTTAGCTATTTTTTCTAAATCTTCACTGTTGTAACGTTTTGCGTCGGGCGTAAAACCTAGTTTCAAATCATAACTTATATTAGCTAGTATTACTGCTTTCCCTTTTATTTTGCCGCTATATTTGCTCATGTCTGCTACGCTGTCTATTCTTACAGCTATAGCATCAGCTTTTATATTGCCTGCTGTTCCCGGGGTCCATGCTTTAGGTACGGCTATTAGCTGTTGATAGTAAGGTGCAGTCATGGCTATATATCCTTTTTCAATTTCCCATCCCTTGCCAAATCCGCCCCATGCTTCACTTTTTACATGAGTTAAACCCCAACTTTTTAATTTGGCTATAGCCCATAGTTCAGCGTTTTTCATGCCTGTAGAGCCTGTTAATCTAGGGCCGTTCACGTCGGTCAACTCGAATAAAGTCTCCATAACCTTACTATTATTCATGCCCTCCATTTTAATACGGTTCACCGTTTTAATATCTACTACCTCTCTATCATCTTTTTTAAATGCCAGAGATGCTGCAACTAGTAAAAGTATTGATGTAGCTTTTTTCATTGTTGAAAGTTTGTGTGAGATTCTAGTAAAGATAATAGCCCTTAGTTAAAAAATATAGCCCCTTATGAAAGGGGCTACAAGAATATGACGTGCTAACTATAAATCTTATAAAGGGATATTGCCATGCTTGCGTTTAGGCATGGTTGCTACTTTATTTTCTAGCATTTTAAAGCCTTTTATCAGCTTAGTACGAGTTTGGTCGGGCATTATTACTTCGTCAATAAAGCCTCGTGCTGCTGCGCCGTATGGGTTGGCAAATTTCTCAGCATATTCAGCTTCTTTTTCTGCTATTTTAGAATACTGATCTTTAGCCTCTGAAATTTCTTTTTTGAAGATGATTTCAGTGGCACCTTTAGCACCCATAACAGCAATTTCTGCTGATGGCCATGCATAGTTAAGATCGGCACCTATGTGCTTAGAATTCATTACATCATAGGCACCACCATATGCTTTACGAGTAATAACTGTAATCTTAGGCACTGTAGCTTCGCTTAGTGCATACAATAGTTTAGCACCATTGGTAATGATGCCATTCCATTCTTGGTCAGTTCCGGGTAAGAAGCCTGGTACATCTACCAAAACTAACAATGGCACGTTAAAGGCATCGCAAAAGCGCACGAAACGAGCTCCTTTACGACTGCTATTAATATCTAGAACGCCAGCCATGTTAGACGGCTGATTGGCAACTATACCAATACTTCTTCCTCCTATACGAGCAAAGCCTACAACAATATTTTCGGCAAAGTCTTTATGTACTTCTAGGAAGCTAGCTTCGTCGCATACTTCTTCTATTACTTCTTTTATATCGTATGGTTGGTTGGCGTTGTCAGGTACTATGCTGTTTAGCTTTGGTCTGCTTTCATTACCACCCTCATACGGATAAACAGGAGCATCTTCTTCACAGTTTTGAGGAATATAGCTCAGTAGTTTTTTTATGTTTTCAATACACTCAATTTCATTAGCACATGCAAAGTGAGTAACCCCAGATTTGCTGGCATGAGTTTGTGCACCACCTAATTCTTCGCTGGTAATATTTTCGTGCGTAACAGTTTTTACTACGTTAGGGCCTGTAACAAACATATAAGAGGTGTTTTCAACCATCATTATAAAGTCTGTGATAGCAGGGGAGTAAACAGCACCACCTGCGCATGGGCCCATGATAGCAGAAATTTGAGGTATTACACCTGATGCTTTTACGTTACGATAGAATATATCTGCATATCCGCCAAGAGATACTACGCCTTCTTGAATACGAGCACCGCCACTATCATTAAGGCCTATTACAGGAGCCCCATTTTGCATGGCTAAGTCCATAATTTTTACTATTTTCTCGGCATGAGTTTCTGATAGACTACCACCAAATACGGTGAAGTCTTGAGAAAATACATAAACAGTACGTCCGTTAATGGTTCCATAACCCGTTACTACACCATCGCCCAGATATACTTCTTTCTCCATGTCAAAATCACGGCTTCTATGGGTAACAAACATGCCTATTTCCTCGAAAGAACCCTCGTCAAGTAGTAATTGAAGTCGCTCTCTGGCTGTTAGTTTTCCTTTACCATGTTGAGAAGCTATTCTTTTTTCTCCACCGCCTAATTTAGCTTCAGCTATCTTGTTTTGAAGTATAGTAACCTTGCTCATTACTGTGTTATTTTTTGTGCTTAGTTTTCTGTGTTAATTATTTATGCTCTTTAAGGGCGTTGGCCATAAGTTCCATTTTACTGCCTCTTGACCCCTTTATAAGTATAGATTTTTCAATCGGTAAATGTATTGAAATATATTCAGCTGCCAATGTTGAATTCTCAAACCATGTATACTTGTGTAATGTGGTTTTAAATTCATTGCCTACCAATATTACATCATCCCAGCTATACTGATTTACCAAATCAACCAGAGCTTGATGCTCTTCATGTTCCGCGTTCCCCATTTCTCTCATGCCACCCAGCCATAATATTTTACCTTGAAGTTGGCTGTTGGCAAAGTTTTGTATAGCCGCTTTCATACTGCTAGGATTGGCATTGTAAGCATCTAGTACTACTTTATTACGACCTATTTCCATCCATTGTGAACGGCTATTATCAGGAGCGTAGGCTTCAATAGCTTCTTTTATTTTTATTGCAGGTATATTAAAGTAGTGACCTATGGCTACCGCAGCCATTACATTGGGGAAATTGTAAATGCCCACTAGCTGACTATTAATAGTATAGGCATCAGTACCATAAGATACATTCACGGAAAGAAATACATCTTTCATTTCGGGTATGCCTTTGCATGTAGCTGATGCATTACTACCGTAACTGAATTGTTGATTAATACCCATAGCTAAGGGGGCTAAATAATCTAAATCGCTATTGATAAAAATATGACCATTCGTTGCTCTTATAAAATCGTATAACTCTCCTTTACCTTTCCTAACTCCTTCTTCTCCACCAAACCCTTCTATATGGGCTTTGCCAATGTTATTTATTACTGCATAGTTAGGTAGTGCATATTGGCAATAAGAGGCTATTTCCTTTTGGTGATTGGCGCCCATTTCTATGATAGCCATTTCAGCATCTTTATGAATAGATAATAGCGTTAACGGGACTCCAATATGGTTGTTGAGATTACCAACTGTAGCATAGGTAACATACTGTTGTTTCAGCACAGCAGCTATAAGTTCTTTAGTGGTTGTTTTACCGTTTGAGCCCGTAATAGCTATAAAAGGAATGTCAAACTGCTGTCTATGATACTTGGCTAATTGCTGTAGTGTTTCTAAGGCATTATTTGTAACAATGCAGCGCTTATCTATAGCATAAGCAGCATTATCTAGTACCACATAAGATGCTCCCTTTTCTAAAGCTTGTTGGGCAAATGTATTACCATCAAAGTTGGGGCCGCTTAACGCGAAAAATATATCTCCCGGCTGTAGTTTTCTGGTGTCAGTTTGTACACTAGGGTGTTGTTTATATAGTTCGTATAGTTGTGCTATTTCCACTTGTAAAGTATAAGTTTTAAGGTATAAAAATAATTAACCCCTTCCTGAAAAGAAAGGGGCTATTATGAACCGTTAAATAATTTCAATATTATCTTCTGTGCATTTTTTGAGCACCGAAGTAGTTACCTGCAGGCTCTTGGTTGCCACTAGGGCTACCTAGACGATCAACTACGCAACGGAAACCGATTGTGTTAGTTGATAAGTTGCCTTGCATATAGCGACGTGCACCTGGAGATAACCAAGCAGCGCGATCTGCCCATGAACCACCTTTATAAACTTTAGTAGAATCGTTAACTAAAGAATTCTCACCGAATTTATACTGACCATAAATTAATGATGTACCAGAATAAGTAGTATCACCATCACGGTAACCAGCGAAGTTGCCACTAGCATTCATTCTAGGACCGAAACCACCTTTGCTAACTTCAGCTTGAGTTAAGTTTCTCATTGGTTGGTGACCAGTACTATCTCTTTCTTCGTCAGTACCGTCATCTTGAATGGCTTTAGTTTGCCATGTTTCACCTATACGAGCACCACGGAAATGATCAACATCTTCGTGAGAGTTAGGGCGATAAGTATCCATAACCCACTCACTTACGTTACCTGCCATGTTGTAAAGACCCCATGCGTTAGGTAAATAAGAGCGAACCGGAGCAGTGATATCTGCATTGTCATTTAGTGCACCTGCAACACCCATTACATCACCGGCACCTCTTGTGTAGTTGCCCATGAACTCACCTTGATACATATTATGTAAATCGTAGCGGGAAGTGTTTCTAGGTCCCCAAGGTAAAACGTTGCGATCTGTGAAAACCTCTTCACCACGACGGCGACGAGTTTCAGGAGCAGGGTTGTTACCTACAATACCTAATGCTGCATATTCCCACTCAGCCTCTGTTGGAAGGCGATAGTCAGGCATAAATACACCATCAGATTTTTTATAAGGACGTACACCAGAACCATTAGGATCTAGATCTCTTTTCTGACCAGGACCCATAGTACCTTGGTACTGAGCATTCATATAAGTTTCTGTAGTAAATACGTCTTCACCGGTTTGGTTAACATTTGGTCTTAATGCTTGTTTAGCATTAATCAATATGAACTCATTAACACGGTCAGTACGCCATTTACAATATTCACTAGCTTGATACCAGTTGATACCTACAACAGGATATTGATCGTAAGCAGCATGGTCAAAATAGTTTTTAACATACACCTCGTTATAGCCCATTGGTGAACGCCATACATTACGATCCGGATTAGCAGCATAAACTACTTCCGGAAGATCGTTGATATAGGCGCGTTGTAACCAATACATATATTCACGATAGTCTACGTTTCTGATTTCTGTTTCATCCATATAAAAAGAAGAAACCGATACCGTACGACGAGTATTACCGCCTTCATACATAGGCAATTCATCGTCGTTAGCCCCCATGGTAAATCTACCACCTTGTACAAGTACCATGCCTACTGGAGTTACTTGGCCTTGATAGTCGGTAGCCACGTCGAACCCGCCATAGCGTGAATCGTTGTATGCCCAACCCGTTGTTTTGGAGTAGTCATCACCTCTGCCGCTTTCACGTGAAACAGATTCACATGAAGAGAAAAGATGTGAAGCTCCCATGCAAAGCAAAGTGATACTTAAAAATTTTCTTTTCATAAGTTAACTTAAATATTTAACGGTATAGTTCGATATAAACTGTTAAAGAACGACAATGTTAGCACATTCTTTTGAATTTTTCAAGCAAAATGCTAGAGAAAAATTAAAAAGTTGAAAAATATTTGGTCTGTGTTGATAAAATATATATCATAAATTTCCGTTACTAAATGGCGATATCCTTGTATTGAGCTATCGTTTACGTAATTTTGATATTAGAAACCCTTATGTTTTTAGTTTAATATGATATTCTTTCAAAGTAGCAACATGAAAAAAATATTGCTTAGCGTATTAGGATTTGGGGCATTGGTAACTAGTGCTTTTGCTAAGGTACATGAATTGAAGTGTGTGGTTGATAAACAGTTTATGACCGAAGGGTATCACTATTCTGTTATTGATTTACAACACTTAGCGTCACCTTTGGTTAAAATATCTAATATAATATATGAAGATAATGTAGCACTACCCGAGGGAGCTAAAGTTGGTAACCCTGAGCAGCCAGTTATATTGCTAGGGAAAAATAAAAAACAACCCTTTGCTACCATAAAAGTGCCTGCATATGTAAAAAACGCTAACGGTACTTACAGTAAAGTAGCTTACTATGAGCTTACTGCAACTGAGGAAGATAAACCTGCTACATCTACTTTAGCACAAAAAACTACTGTATCTCAGGTTTCAAGTTCTGTACTTTCTACCGGTACCTGGTACAAAGTAGGTATCACAAAGACAGGTTTGTTTAGAATAGACTATGCTGCTTTAAAAGCCATGGGTGTAGATCCTGCTACTATACAGTCTGCAAATATCAGAGTTTATGGTAATGGAGGTAATATGCTACCAACAGGTAATAGCGTGCCTAGAATAAGCGATTTAAAAGAAAATGCTATATGGGTGAATGATGGTGGTGATAATGCTATAAATGCAGGCGACTATTTTGTATTTTATGGTGTAGGTCCTACAGCTTGGGTGAAAGACAGCATCAATCAAAAGTTTATTCATCAGAAAAATATATACTCCGACACAGCCTATTATTTTATAACTTTTGATAATGGTACCGGACTAAGAATAGCTGAGCAAACAGCTACATTAACACCTAATACCACAGCATCAGGCTTTAATTATTATGCCGTTCATGATACAGATGTCTATAACCCGGTAAAAGGTGGTAGAACTTGGTATGGTGAACAATTTATGAAAGAAGATGTGCTGTCTCATACTATAAATTTTGACTTAGAAGACAACATATCTAATCTGAATTATAAAATTGCCCTAGCCACGAGACAAAAATATTACGGCTCAACTTTTACCACATATCTAAATGGTTCGCAAATAGCGTACAATATTATTTCTAATAAGGTGGATATGTCAGAAACGTCTATTTTGATTGTTCACCAATATCAAATCGGCTCTTATCCTATCAATAGCAGTACTGCTAGTTTTAGAATAGACAATACACCACCGTCAGCAGAACCAGGCTGCAAAGCCTATCTAGACTATATAGAAGTGCAGGGTATAAGAAGCTTAAATATTACAAGGTCTCAGCTCTTATTTAGAGATTGGTCTACTGTTGGTGCTGGCAAAGTTGTTTCTTATCCATTAAATAATGCTAATGGCTTTACTCAGGTTTGGGATGTGACTGACCCTCAAGTGCCCGTGAAAATGAAGGGTAGTTTGGCAGGAAGTACATACACATTTGTGCAAAATGCAGATAGATTGCATGAGTTTGCAGCTATGAATAATCCTGATATGCCAACGCCTTACTTTGTTGCTAAAATAGATAATCAAAATCTGCACGCATTGGCTCAGGCAGATATGATTATAGTGTCGGCTCCTGAGTTTGTTAAGGCTGCAAATACACTAGCAGATTTTCATAGAAATAAGCATAATTATAGGGTAAATGTAGCTACTACAGATCTTATATATAATGAGTTTAGCTCAGGTGCGCAAGATATATGTGCTATACGCGACTTTGTAAAGATGTTTTATGATAGAGCCGGCAGTTCTACTACCGATATGCCAAGATATCTTTTATTGTTTGGTGGTGCCTCTTATGATTATAAAGATAGAGTAGCCTCTAACTGTAATTTTGTCCCTACTTACGAATCTTTCAACGACTCTACTTACATTGGCTGTTATTCGGGCGATGATGTGTATGGCTTCTTAGATGATAACGAAGATTTGGAAAATTTTGATAATCCCAATACTATGGATATAGGTTTGGGGCGCCTCCCTGCTCGTAATATAAATGATGCTAATGTATTAGTTAATAAAATTATTCACTACAAAGACCCTCAAACACTTGGCCCCTGGAGGCTATCGTCCATGTTTGTAGGAGATTTGAATGATGGTGCCGGCGACCATATGCAGGATGCTGAATATATAGCAGGAACTCAGAAAAATGTTGCGTCAAACAGATACAATCAGCAGAAGGTATATGTAAATGCCATTCCTTTAGTATCTACCCCCGGTGGCACAAGAGCACCTAATGCAAATGCTGCTATAGATGATCAGATATATAAAGGTACTTTCTTAATTAACTATAATGGGCATGGTAATACTGAAGTATGGTCTCATTACAGAATATTGACTAAAGACAATTACAATAGCTGGAAGAATAAGTATATGCTACCATTTATGGTTACAGCTACTTGCGATTTTGGACAGTTCGATCATCCCGAGTTTGTGTCAGCTGCCGAGGCTATGTTAAATAAGGTAGATGGGGGTGTTATTGCCACTGTAACTACTACGCAAGCGGTATTTGCTTCGTATAATAAGCCTATGAATGCAGAGTATATTCAAGCACAGTTTACCAGAAATGCTGACGAGTCTTGGAATAGTTTTGGAGATGCCTACAGAATGGGTAAAAATATACGCTACGTAGTATCAACAGATGCATTTGAACTAGCCAACTATAGAAAATTCACATTACTAGGAGATCCGGCTCTTGTGCCAAATTTTCCCGATAAAGACATTTTAATAGATTCTGTATTAGACGGTAATACGGGTGAGTTAATAGACACATTTAAAGCATTAGGGAAGTATACTATCAAAGGGAGCATTCGTAATAATACAGGCGCAGTTATTGATGATTTTAATGGATTGGCCTATATCTCTATTTATGATAAGCCTAGAACAGTTACTACCATTAATAATGTTAAGATTAATTATTCACTTCAAGATAATTTGGTATATAAGGGCAGGGCTACAGTAACTAACGGATATTTTTCTTTAACATTTATTACACCTAAAGATATTAATTATAACTATGGCAAAGCTAAGATTAGTTCTTATGCCCATAATGGTGACTATGATGCATCTGGTATGGATACTACCACAGTATTAGGTGGATATTCTGAGAACCCTGTTCTGAATGATAACCCGCCAATTGTTAGGTCATATATAAATGATAGCTTGTTTATCAACGGAGGTATTACTGGTAGTAATACTAGTTTATTTGTAGCACTTAAATCAGAGACAGGCATAAATGTGTCTGGCTATAGCATAGGCCATGATTTAACTGCCGTATTAGATGATAATATTGAAAGTCCGTATGTATTGAATGATAATTATGAGACTGCTCCTAACACTTATCAGTTAGGATACGTCAATTATCCGTTGACCGGACTAGAAGATGGGGTACATACAATTACTGTTAAGGCTTGGGATGTTAATAATAATAGTGGTACAGGAAGTGTTGATTTTGTAGTTATTGATGGGAAAGTAGTAAGTATTGAGAGTTTAGGTAATTACCCTAATCCGTTTAGTAATAATACACACTTTGTATTTGAGCATAACCATCCTAATGAAAATATGGATATAAGTATTCAGATATATGATGTGGCAGGCAAGCTGGCAAGAAACATAGATAAAAGTTATGCGCCTAGTGGCAGCCGTACTGTAGATATTACTTGGGATGGTACTGACAATAGTGGAAATCAATTGTCGCCAGGCATGTATGTATATAGATTGAATATTACTACTGATAAAGGATATAAAGCCTCAGCATACCAAAAGTTAGTAATAGTACGTTAATAAGTAAATCCCAAAATTGGGAGGCTCATTAAAAAAGAATATTTTTGTGCACTTAAAAAATAATACTAATAAGAATATAATGGCAAAACGTCTTGTTATAGCAGGGATGACTTTGTTGGCTGGTGTTTGTTCGCAGCAAGTGATGGCACAGTCTAACCTGAATGGAACCAATAAGGACTATGTAACTACCGCAGTACCGTTTTTAAGAATTTCTCCTGATGCTCGTGCCGGTGCAATGGGCGATTGTGGTATAGCCACATCTCCTGATGCAAATGCACAATATTGGAACTTGGCAAAAATGCCATTTAACGAAAAAAACTTTGGTGTATCTGCTACTTATACCCCTTGGCTTAGAGATTTAGTGCCAGATATATTTTTAGCTTATATAGCAGGTTATGGCAAGTTTGGCCAAGACGGCAATCAGGTTATAAGTGCATCTATGCGTTATTTTTCATTAGGTAACATTAACTATACAACCGTAAATGCTGAGCCTAATGGTACCGGTATGCCACGCGAATATTCTTTTGATGTAGGCTATTCTAGAAAGTTTTCTGATAATTTATCTTTAGGATTGGGTATGCGCTATATACACTCTGCTATTGCTGCGGGTGTGGCTAACCAAGGTACAGGTACAAACTATCGTCCGGGTAATGCTGTAAGTGCCGACTTGGGTGTATATTATACTAAGCCTGTAGAAACAAGAGATGGCAAAACTAATAATCTAAGTTTTGGGGCTGTTATAAGCAACTTAGGTACTAAAATATCTTACAACTCAGTTCGTAGAGATTTCATACCTATGAACTTAGGTTTAGGTGCTGCCTATAAAATGGAGATAGATGAATACAATTCTGTAACTGCTACAATGGATATTAATAAATTGTTGGTTCCGGCTTTAAATGGTTCTGACACTCAGGTATCAGTTATGAGCGGTGTATTTTCATCATTCTCTAAAGGCGACCAGATTAAAAAGCTACAAGTATCTGTAGGTGGTGAGTATTGGTATCAAAACCAATTTGCTGTGCGTGCAGGATATTTTTATGAAGATAAAGATAACGGCGATCGTCAGTACATCACTGCTGGTTTGGGTGTTCGTTATAATGTATTTGAACTAAATGCATCTTACATTGTTCCTCAGGGTACAGGTATCACTCGTAATCCATTATCTAACACTGTTCGTTTTAGCTTAGTATTTAGCTTCGATAAGTTAGAAAAAGCTTCGGGCGGAGATGATGACAGTAGCTCTGATTCTTCTACAGGAACATCAGGTTCTTCTACTGAGTCTAAATAATTTTTTAATTCATCATATTTAATAGCCTCAACTTTGTTGGGGCTATTTTTATTTGTAGTTCATTCTCAATCTCAATTACCCCAAAATAAAAGGTCGGTTGAGGATGTACTCAACCGACTTTTTGGTAAGCAATTTGTTATAATGTTATTGCTTAATGTTCATTTCGTCTATTAACCATCCTGCATCTCCAAATTTCTCTATTATAAATAAGGTGTAGCGGATGTCGACAGATATATTTCTGCACCTTTCAGGGTCAAATAAATAATCGCTCATGGTACCTTCATAAGCTCTATCAAAGTTGGTGCCTATAAGTTCCCCACTTTTATTTAATACCGGGCTGCCAGAGTTGCCACCAGAAGTATGGTTAGCGGCAACAAATGCCACAGGAACCATACCATGTTGTGCCCATCTGCCAAAATCTCTTTTTAGGTATAAGTCTTTTAGTTTTTGGGGTACTTTATACCAGTTTTTAGTAGTGTCGTTATGGTCTATTACGTCTTTAAGCGTGGTTTGATATGCATATTTTGCTTTTCCATCAGGGTCTAAACCTTTTACCTCTCCGTAGGTAATTCGTAGTGTTAGGTTAGCATCTGGATAAAACATTTTTTCTTTGTCCAGTTGCATTTGTGCCTTCATGTATAGTCTGCTTAAGTATTGCTTACGTGTTTTGTAAGCATCCAACTGAGGGGCTATTTGCATTTTACGATACGTGGCTAAACCATAGTTCATTTTCCATGCAGGGTCATTTTGAAGTACAGTAGTATCTGTAGGTGTTGCAGACGCAGCAAAAGCCATTAATTTATCTTTAGATGTAAAGAGGCTGTTGTTATATACCATATCTGCCCAGCGGCTATATCTTTTACGGTTAGCCTTTTTCATTTCTTTAAATGTTTCAGGCACATTTTTTTTGCAAGCCTTCATATACATAGGCATCAGGCCTTCAAATACATCTTTGTCTGTAGCTGCATCATAGTTTTTGTAGAAACCAGTTGTTGTTTCTGCTATTTTTTTTAGGCTATCGTTTAGTGCTTTGCTTGTAATGCCAGATTTTAGAACCGCCAACATTTTATCGCCTACAGTAGCAGCGCTTATAAGCTCTATAGCGCTGGCTTCCTCTCTTATGTGTTGGTCTAAATATAGTACATGGTCAATGGGAGCAGTATTTGTCTTAATGTCTTTTAGTATTGTTGAAGCATAGGGTAGACTACTGTCGTTATTCGCCCATTTTTGAAACTGTTTTTGATAGCGCTCTTTTTTACTCATGGCTTTATTCATTTTTAGCCCCACCATTTCGCCTTGCCATTTTTTCCAGCCATTAGCTACGCCCGCTCTTTTAGAGGTATATTTAATAAATACTTCTCTGTCGGCAGTCATATGTTCTGTCCATATATCCAGTCTTTTAGTTCGCGCTTTTACTGCTATAGGGTCGTTGATGCCATATACATGATTGAGTTCATATGAAGAGATATACTCTTGTGTAGTGCCAGGGAAACCATAAACCATGGTTAGGTCTCCTTCTCTATATCCATTAATGTTAATGTTGAAAAACTGAGATGGCTGGTAAGGTTTGTTGCCTGAGTTATATTCCGCAGGTTTATTATCTGTTCCTGCATATACTCTAAAAACACTAAAGTCACCGGTATGCCTAGGCCACACCCAGTTTTCATCGTCACCGCCAAAAGCACCAATATTATCTGGCGGGAACCCTACTAGCCTAATGTCTTTAAAAGTTTCAGTAATAGCTATCCAATATTGGTTGCCATTGTAATATGGCTTTATAGTGGCGTCTAGCTGTGTTGCTTTTTGGTATTCTTTTTCTACGGCAGCTATTCTTTTGTTGACAATGCTATCTCTTGTTTTGTCATTAAGTGTATCAGGAAGGCCAAATGTTATTTTTTCAGTAACATTTTCAATTTTTCTTACAAATGTTACAGTTAGTCCCGGGCAAGGGATTTCTTCTTGTAAATTTCTTGCAAAGAAACCTTTTGCAAAGTAGTCTTTTTCAGTGCTACTAAGTCCCTGTACTGTGCCGTAGCCGCAGTGATGATTAGTTAATATTAAGCCTTTTGAAGATATAACCTCCCCAGTACAGCCTTTGCCAAATAGCACAATTGCGTTATTTAAGCCAGTGCCACTTTCGTTATATAGTTTTTCAATAGGTATGTCTAGTCCAAGTTTTTTAAGTTGATTTTCATGATTTTTAATGGTGGGGGGTAACCACATACCTTCTTTGGCAATGATATTGCCACTGGCTAATAAGCAAGCGATCGATAATATGTGTATTTTTTTAAATAAGTTTTTTGGATGTTTCACCCGTATCATATGGAATTTTTGATTTACAGAAATAAATGTACAATTTTGCAGCAAAAGTCCATACTAATAATTATATTAGCGGAATATTACGGAACTACTTTTCTGGATTATGAAAAAAAGCCTGCTACTTCTAGCATTAACCATACTCTCTAATCTTGCAGCTGTTACAGCGCAAACCCTGTTTGAAGCACCTGATACAGTGTGTATTAATCAGCCTGTGCATCTGAATAGCAAGATTTTTGGTGCAGAATCGTACTACTGGGGTTTTTGCTCCGGCGATATTAGTAATGCTCCTACCGGAAATTACATGGGGAATAGCTATGGCTTTCATTCTCCGTCTAATATTGATATTATTAAGGATGTAGATGGAAAGTATTACGGCTTTGTATTAAATGCATCTACAGATGAGTTACTAAGATTGAATTTTGGAGCTAGTTTAGCTAACGTACCTACGGTTACAAATTTTGGAAACTTAGATAACGGTTTACCTCATCACCCAACCTCATTATATATTGTTAGAGATTCAGCCAATGCAAAATGGTTTGTATTTGTAAGTGGTGGATACACTGCGTCAGAATCTACTATCGGAAGGGTAGACTTTGGTGCTTCTCTTTCAAATCCAGCGCCTAATGTGGCTAACTTTGGTTTGTTAGGTGGTAATTTTAATGGACCTAGAGGCATATTTGTAGCCAAAGATGCTAATAGCCAGTGGTATGGATATGTAGTAAACAGAAATGACAATAATTTAATTAGAATGAACTTTGGTTTCAATGTTTCATTCACTCCTAGTATTGTTAATCTTGGTAATCCTGGCGGTGCATTAAATGGACCAACAGATATGGCTGCAGTAAAAGATGGCACTAACTGGTATTTATTTGCTACAAACTATGTAGATGATGCAATAGTTAGAGTAGACCTAGGTACACAGCTAGAATCAGCAGCACCAGCAGGAACAAATCTTGGAAATTTCGTTTTCCGTGTATTAAAACCGTCATCTATTAGTCTTACTAAAGATTGCGGAAGCATATTTGCTTACATTACAGATAGTACTACCAGTCAGCTAATATCATTAGAAATGACTAGCGCAGTAGGGCCATATACTGCAGTAAACTATGCAATTTTAGGTGGTATGAATTTTCCATCAGGTATTTCTTCTATAATGAGAGATAAAGACGATTTATACGCATTTGCAGTAAATACTGGTGATAGCTCATTAACAAGATTAGACATTAGTCATTGCACTAATACTACCATCCCTTCATTTACGGAAGTAACACCTCCTGTGTACACTTATAATCAACCTGGTCTTTACAACGTTTATTATGTAATAAACGATGGTAGACCCGATATGCAAGTTGAGTGTAAAGAAATTAGAGTATTACCAATACCAAATATTGTAATGAATACTAACAATACAATATGTCAACGTGATGTGTTGAATTTGTATGCAGTGTCTAATTCTGCAGATTCATTTAAATGGTCTCCATATTACAATATTGATACTACTTACAATAATAACGATACTGTAAAAGTATGGCCTGATTTTACTACTCAGTATAATGTTCAAATATTCTATCCTACAGGTTGTATAGTAGATACTCATTTCAATGTAAATGTTATTAAAGTATCGGCTGATGCTGGGCCTGATAGAAGTATAGCTGACGGAGCTGATGTTACATTAGGTGGTCCAAATACAAGTTTAAATGACTACTTCAATAGCCCGTTCACTTACACATGGATTCCTAATACTTTTATGGCTACTGGTGAGGATAAGGCGCCATTCCCTACTATCAATCCTACTAATGATATTACTTATTATTTAGAGGTTAGAACTGAAAGTGGTTGTGTCGATAGAGATACTGTTACTATAACTTTGAATTGTGGTGATATTTATGTGCCTAATGCGTTTAGGCCTACTAGTGGCAATGCTATTAATGTAGGAGCATCTTCAACATTTGGCATCCTTAATCACAATATTATACAGTTGAACTATTTTAAAATTTATGATCGTTGGGGTAAAGAAGTATTTACTACAACCAACCCTTCAGAGAAGTGGGATGGCTATGTAGATACCAAACTTGCTCAAGAGGGAGTTTATGTTTATATAATAGATGGATTTTGTGCTAGCGGAAAACCAGTTCATAAACAAGGAAATGTAACGTTGCTGCGATAAACAGTAATAAATTCATAAAATCATATCATCAGCAATTTATAGTTTATCTATAAATTGCT
>CAYWUY010000046.1:0-23453 GCA_964461535.1 uncultured Flavipsychrobacter sp. | reverse complement strand
CTAAAGCATAAGTTTGAAGGTAAAAAAGCACAACTGGTAAACATCTAAAGGGATTACTGGAAAGTCCTGCCAATAATCCCATACAACAGTTGGATACGCTACTTGAGCACTATTTACCCGGATTGCAGCACCAACTACTTAGCGATGCAGAGTATATTCTAAAAGCTGCCACATTACTCAACTGCATACGAAGAGGAATCATTAAATAAAATCTAAAACACCCTTATTATGTTATCACTACCCTTATTACCAATATTGCCCGACATTCAAAGCCTTGTGCCTAATTTACTACCCGATGCTGAAATACAGTCATTACTACAATCTATCAGCAGTGCAGTTGATACTGCAACTAGTAAATTGTCAGGCATTAAAATAATCATCAATAAGGGTGTTGCAGATTTTAATATACTGTATAAAGATGCATCCACTGCATTACAACCATCTGCTAACATGCAGTCTCAACTGGCACTAGCAGCAACATCTATAAACAACTATACCAGTGCTATTGTCAACGATGTAACCACAAAGCTAAATGTAGACGCTACTCAAAATTTGTTTCAAGATGGAGCTACTAGCATAAATAATACTATATCACAAAAGCTACCCGCAGTTCAGGACATCAATTCAGTTATACATGCTGTAGTAGAAAAACAAGCTAAACCACCTACTCTAACCGTAGTAACAAATACCCTGCTCAATACAGCTAAAGCTACTTTACCATGGTCAGCATCAGATAATAGTTTACTAGGCCAGCTTACAAACGAAAATAAAGAAGCACAGTCCTATCCTGCTATCAACTTAGATAATAGTTTACCTTCTGTTTCTCAGCTAGCTGCACATACAGATGTACTCAACATAGAGCAGCACACCAATAATCAGTTGAGCCAGTTGATTCATAACGTGTTTACTAAGAAAGATGCAGATACTATAGAAGGGCAAGATAACACACAGCCACAAAGCTATATGGCAAGTACTATTAGCCCCATTATAGAACAAGTTACCATTCACCAGTCCGGCACATCTACAGATAGCAGCGATATACGCAAAACAATAGAAAACACATTACTGGAAATATTCAAAAACTGATAACCTACTATGCAAATATTTAAGTTCAATTTAGGCAAACTATTTGAGGATACTTTTGGTTATCGTTCTGCTGCATTCAGTTTACAAATGAATGCTACTGACACTAAAGTAGCTATCTCTGAAAATGCAGCAGGTGGTGCCCCATATTATACCAAAGATGTGCTAGGTAGAGAGTATTATCTACCTGTAAAACTTACTTATAACCAAGAAAAGAAAATAGCATCTAAAATAGTATCGGGCATTAAAATAGACGATACAAAGGTATTGGGTACAAAGTCATTCGATTTGCCATACCCTATCATCAGCATTAGCTCAAAGAAAAAAATAGTTGAAACTGTTCTTATTGGAAGAAAAGGCACAGCAAAAGAACTCATCTCTTGTCAAGACTACGAAATCAATATAAAAGGGTTTTTAATCAGTGAAAACGGGCTATACCCTGAAAAACTAGTAAAGGAACTCAGAGATATATTTGAGCTGAACAGAACCATAGCCATTGCCAATGTTATCACTGATATTTTCCTGCTTAGACCCGACAGAACTGGTAGCGATGAAGTAGTATTGAAAGAGCTGAAGCTTACCCCCATAAAGGGTGTTAAAAACATTGTGGCATACGAGCTAAATATGGTTAGCGATGAGCCTTTTAACCTTACAACTATAGAATAATGCTAATACTAGAATCATACATATCTATCGGCAACTATAAGTTTAAGGGTGTATATAATGTAATTGTTAAAACAGCCTACACAACTTAAAACAAACAGCTACTATACAGCTGCCTGCAAGTGCCAAGGTATTGTCTAAAGGTAAGATTACTGAAGTAGTAGTTGCTGATATTTTTAAGGTTGGTGATGCAGTCACCATATTGCTTGGTTATTCTGGCACTATCAATCAAGAGTTTAAGGGATTTGTACAAAGCATAGGTAGTAATAAACCTTTAGAGCTTACCTGCGAAGGCTATTCATATCTTTTAAGTAAAACCAACATAAGCCTTTCGTATAAAAGTGTAAATGTAAAACAGCTATTTATGGATATACTTTCTAAAACAGATGCTGCATATCCTATAACGCTACATTGTGCACACGATATTAGATTATCCAATGTAAAACTCATTGGTAATGGTATAGAAGCTATACAGCAAATAGTAAAAGCTACTGAAGGCATACTTTCTTGTGCTTTTACTGCATATAATACACTTTGGGTAGGCTGTCTTAATAAGCTACTAAAAGAGAATCCTACAGCGCTAGCTGCTAATACAGTTACTTATAAGGTTGGCTATAATACTTTACAGGGACACATGCTCAAAAGAAGCAACTCAGAACCTACTACCTCCGTTACGCTAACTAAGAAAAATCCTAATGGTACTCAAGTTGAAAAGAAGGTTATAGCCGAAGGAGTAATAAAAATGAATAGTGTAGTACTCAATCAAATAGAGGAGGAGAGCGACCTAGACTTATTAGCCAATGAAAAGTATATGCAGTTGAATAGAGAAGGAGTAACTGGCACTATAAATACAATGTTGTTGCCGTATGTATATCCGTTTTATGCAGTAAAACTAATAGAAGAAACAACTACCCAAAATCCGGATATTTTCTTAGTAGAATCAGTAGAAACAAAGTTTGACATTGAGGGTGCAAGAAGAAAAGTAGAATTGGGTGCCAAACTAAAACTGTAACCACATGAACAAAAATTTCACAGATATACGTAGAGGTATAGCCCAAATTACGAATAAGCCATTTGAAGTAATATCCGGGGTGGTAGTAGAAGGCTCTATAAATGAAGAAGAACACACCTGTAGTATAATTGGCATAGACGGCACCACAACTTTCGATGTTCGTTTATCTGCTATTGCTACGGCCTCTATGGGTTTAATACTTGTACCAAAAGATAAAAGTCACGTAGTAGCTGCCTCAATAGATGGCCCGGGAAGTTTTACAATTATTAAATATCATGAACTGCAAAGTATAAAACTAGTGCTAGGCACCAATGAGATAGAAATACTTGAGAACAAGACCACAATCAAGCAAAGCGAATGGCTATGTGTGGTAGAAGACAATAAGCTAAGTATAAAAAACAGCTCCGAATCATTACACACTTTAATAAAAGACTTGCTTACTGCTATCAAAAACATTACTGTATCTACTGCATCAGGAACTAGTAGTGTACCCGTCAATCTAATTGATTTTACCAATCTAAATACAAGATTCAATAACCTATTAACTACCTAATATGGCTTTAAATACCACAACCCTTAAGAATGCACTAAAGAGTGCTTTCCTGGCTAATATACCCTCGCCTACTCCTACTCAGTTATCTGAAGTAGACCAGTTAGCTACCGCTATGGCTAATGCCATCAATATATTTGTTCGCTCTGCTACTATTACCTACACATCAGGATTGGTTGCCCCTCCTTCCGGGGGGCCGGTTACTGGTGTATTTAGTAACATAATCTCTTAATACTATGAAGGATATTTTATTAGATGCTCATGAAGATTTGCAACTACATTCCGGGGATTGGAAGCCAGGCGATGCACAAACACAACACCAACAATTATTGCTGTTGTCTAGCCCCGGCGACTACAAAGAGTTTCCGGATGTAGGCGTAGCGGCTCTCTCCTACAGCGACGATGAAACTAAACAAAATTTAATCAGGCACATCAGCCAATCTTTCACCAAAGATGGTATGCAGGTAGATGCTATAAGCATCGATGCTCAAGGTATCATTAACATAGCCGCACAATACTAATGGAACAGATAACAGTACTACAACAACAGTCTATGCCGGATATAGCTATAGTTGCTACAGGCGCACTAGATGTGCTCATGAGTATAGCCATAGCTAACAACCGTTCTATTACCGATGTGCTAGCCACCAACGAACAGCTAACTATACCCGATGATGTTACAAAAGACAAGCTGGTGATAAAACAATTAAACCAAAACAAATTAGTACCTGCAACAGACTTATAAAACCTTAAACTATGGCAAGATCAATTTCAGAAATACAGCAATCTATTATAGATGCTAAGAATGCAGATGCTACACTGGCCGGACTAGACAGCACTAGCAGTGTATCTATTTGGCGATTGTGGACGTACATCATTGCAGTGGCACACTGGGTGCTAGAACATTTATTTGATATGCACAAACAAGAGGTAAATGCTATGCTAGCTGCGCAAAGGGCTCATACGCTACAGTGGTATGCTACTAAAGCCAGGCAGTTTCAGTATGGCTATGCCTTGCCACCCGATGCAGATAGCTATGCTACTATTAATACCGACCCATCAGTGATGATAGTAAAAAATGCCGCTGTGGTAGAACTACCCAACCTAGTGAGAGTAAAAGTAGCCAAACAGGATAGTGGAGCACTTGCGCCACTTACCATCACTGAGTTGGCATCGTTAAATGCATATATGCAGCAAATAAAAGATGCGGGAATAAGGCTGCAAGTAACTAGTGGCGCGCCAGATAATTTAAGATTAAGCCTTAGAGTATACTACGACCCTTTAGTACTTAACAGCACAGGTGATAGATTAGATGGCACTAGCGACGATGTAGTATTTACGGCTGTAAATGAATACCTCAGCTCTTTGCCATTCAATGGCATATTTGTATTGAATAACTTAATTGCCAGCATTTTGAAGGTAGACGGTGTAGTAAACGTAAGTATTGTAAATGCTGGTGCACAATATGCCCTTTTACCCTTTGAGCCTATTATAGACCAGCACATCCCCGATTCGGGATACCTACTACTAGACGAAGACTACTTCAATACATTCTCTACATATACCGCACATACACCTTTTTAACCTGCTACCATGCTTAGATATTTTCAAGTAGATTTTAATAGGCTGTTGCAACTACTAATGCCGGTAAGGCTGCGCAAGCCCATACATATAGCTTGGCTCAGTGCATTACTACAGCCAGTACGTCAGCTATATCTTATGTTCTCATTTTGGAGAGATACTAATTTATATACACTGAAACACAATAGCCAGGTAGTATATCTTAAAGCTGCTATAAATGATATGTTTGATGCCACCGAGCGTAGAATATACATTTTAGATGGTTCTCTATCAGACCCGCTGTTTGTATACCTGCCTGCAGAAAATACGCCACTGTATTTGGGATTACCGGGTGAAGCAGCTCTGTATTATTCTAATCCACAATGGCTATATACGCGGGCAGAAGCATCCTTCAGCGATTATGATTTTATAGTTGTACTTCCAATGGGCTTGGTATATGACACGGTGCGACTAAATGCACTAATAGACAAATACAGACTACCATCAAAACCTAATTATAACATTATTAGCATTTAATATTTTCACATGAAAACAATAAATTTTTCACATCCCGGCGGGTTTCCGCTAACCCAGCAAGAACTAGATTTTATGCAGTCGGCATATACAGAGTATGCCAATGCTTTTGCTAAAATGGGCATTAATGGTGCTTTGCCCATTATTATTAGCGGCATGAATATAACCTACCCCTCAGCTGGAGTGGTAGCTGTAAGTGATGGCTGGCTTTACTATCAAGGTAATTTAGTCTCTTTTTCGGGTGGCAGTGTTTCGCCTACGGGTAGTGATGTGCCTATGGTATTAATCAATGACAGTTATACCGACTTGGTGTATAATAACGGGGTGTCTCATCCCGCAATAAGGCAAATAACAGCCACATTAACGGTAGCAAGTATTTCTACTTCTGTTATGTTTCCGGTTAGTAGTTTAAAGCTCTTTCAAGAGATGTTTGGTAAAAATGCCAGAGAGTCTAGCTGGGGACACATAGGAGTATCTACACCATCTACCGTAGGAGGTCTTTACGGTGATATATACTATAAGAAAAACTATCTCACCAATACGCTACAAATAAGAGGTGTTATAACACCAAATAATGCGCAGAATTTAATGCCATCCCCTACTTCTATTAATATTCTTGTTGGTACATTATCAGCAGAATATTCGCCGGCAAATATATTTTACTTCAGTTCGTACTATTATGCCTCTAACCTATTTAAAGACGATCTTGGTGTTGCGTGGCTAAAACAATTTACATCTGTAGTGAATACTGGCGGTCAGATATATATAAATTTCATTAGGCCTGACGCTGCTGTAGCTGCTTATACAGTTATGTTTAATACTATAGTACCTTTAGACTAAGCTCTGGCTACTGTCTGTCTTGTAAATAGTAAGATGTATACTAGAATAAAAAGCATAGATGTAACAAAACTAGCTAAGACTTTTACTACTAGTGGCCAAAAGTCTAATACACTCCAAGACTCAATAGTGAAGAACACTATGTGATGTAGTAATATTAAAAAGCTACTATATACTAAAAACGGCATCCATCCCATACTTTTTATGGATGGATGCTGATTTATATATTCATTTAGGCTGCGTGGCATTAAAGCATTAAGCACATTGGTGCGCAAATATGCAATAAGCACAGTAGCACATGCATGCATGCCCGCTGTACTAAGAAATGCATCTACAGAAACCCCCATTAAAAAGCCACTGAATAGTAATATCCATACAGGTGTTTCAAAAGGCAGTAATAGTATAAATAAAGGATATACCGTAGGGATAAACAAGGCACCTGCAGGCTCTTTAAACCAATGCAGGGTAATGTTTTTAAGTATCAATACTTGTATTAGAAGTATGATAATAAACCGTAGCATATTCTTTATAAGATAGTTCATTATTTACCTTTTATTACTGTAGTATCTTCAACTTGTTTTTGTTCTTCTCTTAAAGTATTTTCTAGCACGTAAACGAAATCCAGCTTACGAAAGTTAGTAGCAGGAATTAAATATAATTGTTGCTTTCCGTTTTTCTTATTGATTTGTACTTTAGAAATGGTACCTATTAATACATCACTTGGGAAAGTATTACCGAATGAAGTAGTAAATACAGAATCTCCTCTATGAATTTTTACTTCTGGCGGCATATCTTTCATTATAAAATATTCAGGTTTCTCATTATCCCAAACAGTAGACTTAAATGTACCATCTTTAAGTTTGGCACTTACTTGCTGCTTACTACTAAGTATGGATAATATATTGGCAAAATGAGGAGAAACATTTACTACACGACCTACTAAGCCAGTGCCAGATATTACTGCCATATCTTTTCTTATGCCATCTGATGAACCTCTATTAATAGTAATATAGTTATTAATTCCATCAACAGAATTATTAATAACTCTTGCAGTTCTGTAGATATAGTTAGCATATTTTACAACATGTATACTAGTATCGTTAGAGGTGAAAGAACGGCTGACTAAACTGTCCTTTAATGTATCAACAGTTTTATATCTATCTACCAACTTCCTTAGGCGGATATTTTCGTTAGTTAAGCTATCGTTTATGCGACCCAGACTGATGTAATACAGCATGTCGCTTTTCTTTTTATAAACAATTCCTACTACTGTATTTGCCGAGCTGACAATATCATCTCCCTGCAACGTTTTGGAACGTGCAATAAGGATGAAGCATATTATTTCTAATGCTACAAATAAAATAAGGTTGAAAAACCTGCGTATAAACAGTATAATATTCCGCATATAGCATTATGCCCATGTAGTTTTTACAGTTACCGGGCTATGTTTATAGCTTGGTCTTATTAAGTCATTAAAAATGGCATTCTGGCTATATTTTTCAGTGCCATACCAGTCCCTCTTACCACTGCACGTAGCGGATCTTCAGCTACATGTACAGGTAATTTTATTTTATGAGAAATACGCTTGTCTAAACCACGAAGTAAGGCACCGCCACCTGTTAGGTATAAGCCTCTTCTGTAAATATCGGCTGCTAGTTCTGGTGGTGTGCTTTCAAGTGCTTTTAGTATAGCTTCTTCTATTTTAAAGATAGACTTGTCTAGCGCTTCAGCAACTTCTTGGTAAGACACCATGATTTGTTTAGGTATACCGGTAACTAAGTCGCGACCGTTAACTGCTATATCATCCGGCGGATTATCTAAATCTTTAAGAGCAGAGCCAACGTGTATTTTAATTTGTTCTGCAGTTCTTTCACCTATCATTAAGCTATGATATCTGCGCATAGCCTCAGTTATATCTGCAGTAAACTCATCTCCTGCAATACGAATAGATTGGTCGCATACAATACCGGCTAATGCTATTACTGAAATACCGGTAGTACCACCGCCTATATCAATAATCATGTTTCCGGTAGGTTCTTCTACATCAATACCAATACCTAGTGCGGCTGCCATTGGTTCGTGTATCATATATACCTCTTTTGCACCAGCCTCGGTAGCAGAATCACGTACGGCACGTTTTTCAACCTCAGTAATGCTAGATGGTATACAAATTACCATTCTCCAGCTAGGTGGGAAAAGTGGTTTTTGCGGATAAACCAACTTAATCATTTCTCGCAACATACCTTCCGCTGCATTAAAGTCGGCAATAACACCGTCTTTTAATGGGCGAATAGTTTTTAGATTGTCGTGGGTTTTTTCGTGCATCATCATAGCCTTTTTACCTACGGCAACTATTTTATTGGTAGTGCGATCAATGGCAACTATAGAAGGTTCATCTACAACAATCTGATCATTATGTATTATTAGAGTATTGGCAGTGCCAAGATCTATTGCGATTTCCTGTGTTAGAAACTTAAAAAAGCCTAGAAAGCTCATTATAGCTGTTTTTATATAGTAGTAAAAGTGCGATTATTTTACTAATTGAGTGAAAATAGCGCCTATTTGTAGCAAAATTATGGAATTAATATCGCCTAAACCGAGAATTTTCAAAACATGTGAATAATATATTAATTAATTATCTGACGAAGCATTAAGTTGTTAACTATATAACATTTGTTTTATATAACTACTTTGTGAGCGGTAGATGTGATTGTGAAAGAAGTTCTATGCTTATAGTTGAGTTTACTACAGATAATTAGCCATTTTAAACTACATTTGCACCTCGGGCGTTAGCCCGATTTTTTATATCTGCAAATTTCTCATTTATAGTTAGCTTTTTGTGCTTCTATAAAAATTTGGCATCATATATAAAATCGCCCTTACGGTTAGTAAAATTTTATATAATATATCATAATGCCACGCGATTTATCCATTAAAAGTGTTCTAATTATCGGCTCGGGGCCAATTATTATTGGTCAAGCCTGCGAATTCGACTATTCAGGGTCACAAGCAGCCAGAAGTTTGAGAGAAGAAGGTATCAAAGTGATACTTATTAACTCTAATCCGGCAACTATTATGACGGATCCAATTGTAGCGGATAAAGTGTACCTACTGCCGCTTACAGTAGAAAGTATTGAGCAAATACTGGAGGAGAATGATATAGATGCAGTGCTGCCAACTATGGGTGGACAAACAGCACTAAATTTAGCTAAGGAGTGTGATGAACTAGGCGTGTGGCAAAATAACAATGTAAGGCTGATAGGTGTAGATATAAAAGCCATAGATAAGGCTGAAGACCGGGAGCTATTTAGAAAATGGATGATAGAGTTGGGTGTGCCGGTAGCGTCTGCAAGAACAGCCAATTCATTACTTGAAGGGAAAGAATTTGCACAGCAAATAGGATTACCAATAGTTATACGTCCATCTTTTACTCTTGGAGGTACCGGAGGAGGCTTTGTGATGCATAAAGAAGAACTGGATGCTGCCTTAGATAGAGGACTTACTGCATCGCCAATACATGAGGTGCTGGTAGAGAAGGCTATGCTAGGCTGGAAAGAATTTGAGCTAGAGCTACTGAGAGATGTTGCAGATAATGTAGTAATTATATGTACTGTAGAGAACTTTGACCCAATGGGCATACATACAGGAGATAGTATTACTGTGGCACCAGCAATGACATTAAGCGATACCGCATTCCAACTTATGCGCAACACAGCAATAAATATGATGCGCGACTTGGGCAACTTTGCCGGAGGATGTAATGTTCAGTTTGCTTTAAATCCTGAAACTGAAGAAATAATAGCTATAGAAATAAACCCAAGGGTGAGTAGATCTTCGGCACTAGCATCGAAAGCCACGGGCTACCCAATAGCCAAGATAGCTGCCAAGCTAGCAATAGGCTACACCCTAGACGAACTAAAAAATCAAATAACACAAACGACATCGGCCTACTTTGAGCCAGCCCTAGACTATGTGATAGTAAAAATGCCTAGGTGGAACTTTGACAAGTTTAAAGGAGCAGACGACACCTTAGGCTTGCAAATGAAATCGGTAGGAGAAGTAATGGCCATAGGAAGAACCTTTCCTGAAGCCTTACAAAAAGCCTGTCAGAGCCTAGAAAATAATGCTACGGGCTTGAGTTATATTAGCCAGCAACGATTAAGGCCTGAGGAGCTTATAGATACTCTGAAACGACCTACCTGGGACAGAATATTTAAAATAAAAGAGGCTATAAGTGCCGGTGTATCTATTAAAACTATTCGTGAACTTACACAGATAGACAGATGGTTTTTGTACCAAATACAAGATATAGTAAAACTAGAGAATGAAATAAAAGCCTGCAAATATTTAGACAAGGTGAGCTTAGACCTGCTAAATAATGCTAAGAAAATGGGCTTTAGCGATGAACAAATAGCAGAGTTGCTAAAAGACTGCACACCGGAAGAAGTATATGAGTACAGAAAGGAAAACGGTGTAACCAGAGTATTTAAAATGGTAGATACTTGCAGTGCAGAGTTTGAAGCAAAAACACCTTATTTCTACTCTTCATTTGAAGATAAGCCTGTACTTAGCACGGCTGAAATAAAAACAACTGAAAGCGTAAAGAGCGATAAGAAGAAGATAATAGTATTAGGGTCGGGGCCGAACAGGATTGGTCAGGGTATAGAGTTTGACTATTGCTGTACGCATGGCCTATTGGCGATAAAAGAAGCCGGTTACGAAGCTATAATGGTGAACTGTAATCCGGAAACAGTGTCCACGGATTTTGATATAGCCGACAAGCTATATTTTGAACCCGTGTACTGGGAGCATTTGTGGGAAATAATAGAGCAAGAACAACCGGATGGAGTAATAGTGCAACTAGGAGGCCAAACCGCATTGAAGCTAGCTAAAAGACTACATGAAAAGGGCATAAAAATTATAGGCACCTCTTTTGACGATATGGATATAGCTGAAGATAGAGGTCGCTTCAGTGACTTATTGAAAGAATTGGGTATCCCTTACCCTAACTATGGTACTGCCTACACTACCGATGAGGCTATAGAGGTGGCTAACCAAGTAGGTTATCCGGTATTGGTTCGTCCGTCTTATGTGTTGGGAGGCCAACGTATGCGTATAGTAATTAACGATGAAGAGCTAGAAAAGAGCGTAGTAAGTCTATTAAAACATTTGCCAGGTAATAAAATATTGATAGACCACTTCTTAGACAGATGTCAGGAAGCTGAGGTAGATGCAATATGCGATGGCGAAAATGTGCATATAATGGGCATAATGGAGCATATAGAGCCAGCAGGCATACATAGTGGTGATAGCCATGCAGTACTGCCTGCATTTAACCTAGGGCAGCTAGAGATAGATGAAATGACTGACATCTCTAAAAAAATAGCTTTAAGGCTAAATATTAAAGGGCTTATAAACATTCAGTTTGCTATAAAAGATGGCAGAGTGTATGTAATAGAAGCTAACCCTAGAGCTAGCCGGACAACACCGTTTATAGCCAAAGCATATGGTATACCCTACCTGAATATAGCTACTAAAGTAATGCTAGGCGAACTGAAGCTAAAGGATGTTAGCTTACAGAAAAAACTTGAAGGCTTTGCAGTGAAGGAGCCTGTATTTAGCTTCAACAAATTCCCTAATGTAAATAAGGAACTAGGGCCTGAAATGAAGAGCACCGGTGAGGCCATAAGATTTATAAAAAATCTGCGTGACCCTTGGTTTAGACAATTATATAAAGAAAGAAGTATGCACTTGAGCAAATAAGCTGCTCTATAAGTATAATTTTTAAAGGGCTATAAATACATCTGTAAAAGATGATAGTTTATAGCCCTTTTACTAAGCAAAATACCATGAAATATATTCTTGCATGCTGTGCCTTTTTATGCACTATTGCATCTGATGCACAAATTGTGATTACACAGGCTACACTGCCTATAGTATACAGACAAGATACTCTTTTAAAAACAACCGAAGATTCACTTTTTCCTGATTTTAGTACGGGTGAAAATCAAACATGGGATATGTCTTTGGTTAGTGATACTTTTAATAGGGTTGGAAATATTATAGAAATCTCTAGCAGTAACTTTTATGATAGCAGTAGTTCCGACAATCTATCCTTTCTATCTTACAATTACTCATTAGATCATTATGTCAATCTTATTGGATATTACTTTTATGCAAATAGATTGCAAGAGCAGACATTTTCATTATACTCTTATACTTCCAATTCATTTGATACGTTAAGAATTTACAGTCAAATAGATACTTTTAGTGGGCCATGTAAGCTGCTACCGCTGCCTACTAGCTATGGTAGTGCGTGGAATAATGTTTATGTAGAGCGGTTGAAATATCAGTTATCACTGCCGTTACTTGGCTATGACCATACAGACGGATATAGAAGCCGAAGCGTGCATGAAAGAAGAAGTATATCAGGCTACGGGAAAATGAGAGTGAAGGATGGCTATGGGGTTGTAGGTGCTTACTTTGATGTATTACAGGTAACGGCAACACAAGTGACAGAGGATAGTTTTTTTCTTAACGGTTTGCCTATGCCAGTTCCCTTGCAAGTAGCACTAAATATAGTACAAGGGAAAAAAGATACTACGTATAAACAGTATTACTACCGCAGACATCAATTAAGGCCATTGACCGAGGTGTTGTTTACAGATGCTAGCTATAGTACCCCTGTTTATGCTATTACTCAAGCATCGGATGTGATTTATAATGGTGTTGCAGCTATGGATAGCTACATGAATGATATAATAATTTATCCTACTCCAGTTACCGGAAATTGTTTGTTTGTAGCCGGTGGTAATTTAACTAAAGGCTCTTCGTATCAATTGATAGACGTAATGGGTAAATGTGTGCAATCAGGTAGGGCTGCAGTTGAAGATGGCAGTTATAAAATACTTATAAATGAACTTGTAGCTGACGGAAATTATACTCTGGTGCTGCAAGATGAGGTTAGCGGACTGAATATGCGTAGACTAATAGTAGTGAACAAACAGAAATAAATGATACTTAAGGCTAATAGGCCTATAGAAAGTGTGAAGTAAAAATCGATTAATTTGCCCCGTAAAATAGCATAATATGCATACTAAAAAGCCGCAAGATAGCTTTGTAATAATGAGTGAACTGGTATTGCCAAACGATACCAATACCCTAGGTAACCTTATGGGTGGAAAACTAATGCACTGGATGGATATAGCTGCTGCTATATCGGCACAGAAGCATTGTAACTGCCCGGTAGTAACTGCATCGGTAGATAATGTGTCGTTTGCTAACCCAATAAAATTGGGTAATCTACTGACCATAGAAGCAAAGCTAACCCGTGCCTTTAATACATCTATGGAGGTATACTTAAGAGTATGGGGCGAAGACTTGAGTGCACAGTATAAATATTTATCTAACGAGGCCTACCTGACCTTTGTGGCACTGGACCCTAATGGTAGGCCAAGAAAAGTACCTGATTTGGTGCCAGAAACCGACAGCGAGAAAAAAATGTTTGACGGTGCACTCCGCCGCAGGCAACTAAGGCTGATACTAGCGGGCAAGATGACACCGGATGAGGCAGGAGAGTTGAAAGCACTATTTGTAAAAGACTAGCATATGAAACAGCCTATAGTTGTTTTTTGGTATAGAAGAGACCTTAGGGTGGAGGATAATGCCGGGTTGTACTATGCATTAAAAGCAGGGCTACCTGTGTTACCGGTATTTATCTTTGATAGAGATATACTGGATGACTTGACCAATAAAGCTGATAAAAGGTTGACTTTTATACATGAGGCTTTAGTGAAATTAAAACAGGTATTTGTAAAAGCCGGTAGTGACTTGAAGGTAATGTATGGCAGACCAACTGAGTGCCATAAGGAGCTATTGGAAACCTATGATGTAAAGGCAATTTTTACTAATACTGACTATGAGCCATATGCTATAAAAAGGGATAAACAGATAGCAGACCTAGCAAAATCTTATGGTGCTGACTTTCATAGCTATAAGGACCAGGTGGTGCTTGACCATACTGAAGTACTGAAAGATAATGGTCTGCCGTATACAGTGTTTACCCCCTACAGCAGAAAATGGAAGGATAGATTAACACCGTTTTTTCTAAAGTCGTATCCTAGTGAGCAATACCTAGATAGACTATTAAAGGGTGTTAGCTTTGCTATGCCTAGTATAGAGGAGGTGGGATTTGTAAGGGCGGCGTGTGATTTTCCGTCGGATGTATTGAATGAAAGTGTGGCTGCACGCTATAATGAAACTAGAGATATACCGGCTATAGCGGGAACTACGAGACTAAGCGTGCATTTAAGATTTGGGACGGTAAGCGTAAGGAAGATAGCTACGCAAGCTAAACGACTGAACGAGACACTACTGAACGAGCTTATATGGCGTGACTTTTACATGATGATACTGGCTAAGTTTCCGCATGTAGTGGGTAATGCTTTTAAGCCTGCTTATGACCGTATACAGTGGCGCGATGATGAGGCGGATTTTAAAAAATGGTGTGCCGGGCAAACGGGTATACCTATAGTAGATGCCGGCATGCGCGAACTAAACACAACGGGATATATGCACAATAGAGTGCGTATGATAGTGGCTAGCTTCTTAACTAAAAACCTATTAATAGACTGGCGTAAGGGTGAAGCCTACTTTGCCGAGCAACTACTAGACTTTGACCTAAGTGCCAATAATGGTGGCTGGCAGTGGGCAGCAGGTAGTGGCTGCGATGCAGCACCGTATTTTAGGGTGTTTAATCCGCTGTTGCAGACACAAAAATTTGACCCGGAATTGAAGTATGTGAAGAAGTGGGTGCCGGAGTACGGACAGCTTTCTTACGCAAGGCCTATAGTAGACTTGGCAGCATCTAGAGATAGGTGCCTAGCAGTATATAAAGCTGCACTAGGCAGTGCCGAATAATATTTATGTAGTGTGCTTAATGATACACTACTTCCATGCCCAGGCGCATAGCAATGTCTCGCTCTAGCTGTGCGCCTTTGCTTTCTTGCCAGTCCGGTAGCATATGTATTTCGTCGCACTCTAGTAGGCGTTTAATGTCGGCACGCATCACATCTTCCCAAGTGGGGTTGTTGTCTGATATGGTGGCAGGCTTAATGACCTGATAACCTAGATTTTTTAGTTTACTGGCTATACGGTCGAATTTTACTTTTACGTCGTGATGAGGAAGACCGGCAATTTTTCCTGCTATATAGGCTGTTCTGCTCATGGTATATGGTATTTAGCAAACGTGAATAATAGCCCAACAGTAAGCTAGTGTACCGTTGTTACATATACAGACGATATATGGCTAGATAATGTTGGGCTATCAACGTTTATTTAACATTTGCCACTAAGTGAATAAGAAAAGTAAGAACTGCTTGAATAGATTTACTCTAGGCTCTTTGCGTGTGGTTTCTACATTTTTCATGAAGGATACCAATTTTTCGCGTTTATGGTTAACGATGTGCGCATTGCCTTGGTAAAATGCTAAGCTGTAGCTTTTAGCTTTTGAGTGGGATTGTTGAATGGCCATGTTGAACTTATTTATATGGTTTTACATAAAAAATTTCTTTTTGCTCTATGCGTATGCCTAGACTCATTAGTGCAGTTGCTACCTCGTGTGTGTAGCGCCGGGCAAGTAGCGCATCTTTGGCTATGCAGGTGGTGGTGCGTGCATATTGTGGCAGTAGCTGCAAAAGTTGGTTTTCAATGGATTGCCAGGTTTGTCCTTTAGGTAGCACCAGGTGGGGCTGCCCTAAGCGGAAGCCCGCCTTGCCAGATGGACTTCCTGTGCTGCGCCTTTTGCTAAAAAGGGTTTGCTTATGTGTGCGACAGTAGGTTTCTAAGGTTTGTACATACTCTTTTTCTTGTTGCTGAAGGGTATGTAGCTGTGCGCGGTGCAGGGCTAGGGTTTCTTCTATTTGTAGGGTTACGGCTGCTTGCTGCTTTAGATTTTGGCTAAGCTGCTGCATGGTGTTCTCGAATAGTGAAGAGCCTGCGGGGGCTGATGGATAAGTCATAGTGATAGGGTGTACAGGTGTTACGGCATTTATAAGCAATGTATAGCTAGGCGGCAATGGCACTTATCTTTTTTAATAGGGTGCCTATTACTATGCCTGCATATTTATCGTGTTGTAGATCCATGATGTGCCACAGTTGGTAAAAAGCAATAGCCTCGGTATGCGACAAGCTGAGTGTGTACATATCTTGTATTCGGGCTATCATCTTTTTTAGTTTGTGCTGTAGTTCTACCATGTATTCTTTTAGTAAAAAGTGGTGTTCGTTGGTGGGCTTAAAGGTGTTGCAAATATTGCTGCACAGCTCTAGCAGTGCTTCTACGCGCTGATGGCTGATGCGTACCCGGATGTTTCGTTGTTGAGCCATTCGTTTACAGATTTTAGAGCTAAGTGATATTTTGATGAAAACTCGTCGTCGCCAACGGATAGGAAGCCGGCAGCGCGCACAATGCCATTGTGCACTGAGGTATGGTCTTGCTGACCAAACAGTACTGATATTTGCTGTAATGTAATGGCAGGGCAGAATGTGCGTAGTAGGAAGGCTCCTATAAAGCGCAGATCGGTATAGCTGCGTGCGCGTGAGCGAATTTTATAGTCTTCAGTATCCATATTAAGAGAGCATGCTACTACTGACAATAGTTTTTCGGGCGATAGCGATGCTTTTCTATCGGCGTAAAACACACGTGTGGTGCCTTTGTTTTTTTTGTATCTACGGTCGGTAGAAAAAGTGCTAGGTATCCAGTTGTTGTTGCGTGTTACTAATGCTGTTGCGTTCATATATGTTTATTTTTTTGTTTACTATTTATGCGGCGTGCAGTACTTTTTGGTGCTGCGCAGCCAGTGGTTCTATATTGCTAAAGTTGTTGTTGTAGTGCTGCTGTATGTAGTGCACTACATCGGTAGCAGTGATGCCTAGTGTGTGGCAAATTTTTTCTACATCGGCAAGGGCCGGTGTGGTGATGTTGATTTGGTGCTTGCCCACTGTATTGTAGTAGGTGGTGCATGCAGCATGACCGGCTACGGCACTTTGTGCCAATGTTTGCTGCAGGCCGCTACTGCTTAGTAGCACTATACCGCAGGTGTCGTATAGGGTATTGGCCAGGCTAATGAGCCAATGGAATACTCGTTTTTTAAGCAGGTGTACATCATCGAATATAAACAGTGGACAATTGCTGTTGCCGATATGTTCTAACAACTGTTGTTGCAACTTTTTACTGGTAGCAGCTAGCTGTGGTGCTGCTGACTGTAGTACCATGTATATAAGTTCTTTTCTGTTGGTATGAGTACTACAGGGTATATAGTGCACGTTGTGCCTGGTGTGTGCGAAGTAGGTAGCGGCTGTGGTTTTGCCTAAGCCTTTGCCTACGCGAATGCAATAGCTGAGGGCATGGTTTTGAGCATCGGACAGGAGGATGCCGAGTAATTTGAATACAGATGTATCGGCGGGCTTTTTAGGGCCGCAGAAGAAGCCTACTTTGCGCGCCAGCAACTGCCACTGTGCAGTGCTAAGGGTGCTGCTGTTGTTTAGCGCATTTTCTACCAAGGCGGCATCTAGCCCTGCCTGTGGTGTGGCGGTGGCTGAATTGCTATGGGCTAAAGCTGCTATGTAACGCATAAGTGCTTGTTTTATCTGTGATTTTTGTAGTTCGTTCATGGTGATATGTTTTGTAGCTTTTAAGTATAGGATAGTGTTTGTAGGTGGGTAACAAAAGTTGACATTTTTGGGTTTGTCAAGTTTTGTGACACAAAGATATTCCAAATAATTTGACAAATCCAAATTTTGTGGAAAAATGTTTTATCTTTGTGTCCATGAACTTGTCAGCTAACCTAAAATACCTACGTAAGAAGCACGGTAAAACCCAAGATGTGCTTAGTGCTGAGCTAAGAATAGGCCGCACCACTTTGGCTAACTATGAGTCGGGGGTGAGTGAGCCTAGCGTAGAAACCTTATTGCAGATTGCCAAGTATTTTGGCATAACAGTGGATGAATTATTGTCGGAAAACTTGGAATCTAGTATGGGTAAAAGCTCGCTGATAGCTAAGGCAACGGGCAAAAACGCATCGTACAGCAGTATTCCTAAGGTGATAACTGTAGACTATGAGGGCAATGATAATATAGTGTATGTGCCTGTAAAGGCCAGAGCGGGTTATTTACTGGGCTATGGCGATGCAGAATTTATAGAAACGCTGCCCACATTTAGGCTGCCGGGCTTGAATAATGCCACTTACCGAATGTTTGAGGTGGATGGCCCATCTATGGCGCCTAATATACTGCATGGCGATAGGCTGATAGGTGAGTGGGTAGATGATATAACCAAAATAAGAGATAATAGGGTGTATATAATAGTGCACTCGGGCGGGGTGGCCGTAAAGCGTGTGGTAAACAGGCTGAAGGAGCGCGGTAAGCTGTATCTTAAAAGTGATACTATAGCGCATAGGCATGAGTTTCCGACGGTGGAAATAGACCCGGAGGATGTGAGCGAGGTGTGGTATGGCAGGCTAAAAATAAGCTCGGACTTTAGCGAACCGGCGGAGGTGTATCATCGCCTGGCGGATCTGGAGATGGATGTAATGGAGATGAAGCGCATGATGAAGCGAGACGGGGAATAATAATTTTCTTTTTTATTGGGGTTAGCGTATGCTTGACCGTGATAGCTGCTTTGTGGCTAGTAAGGTGGTTTGTGGGTAAACTGCTATTTGCTATGGGCTGGTGCAAAAAGTAACAAAAAAGCAGTTCAAAAAATGCGCCACGCAGAGTGGCTAGGCTAGCTTCCCACTTTACGGGTTGTTGGTGCGAACACCAACAACGGCGGGAATTTAAAGCTAAATGCTACATTGATCACTTTATATCGTTAATCCAAATTCTTCAGCTATGTCCTTAGTAAGTTTAGATAAAATACGCTTATGAAAATTATCTGGATGCAGGTAGTTTCCCATTACTAGTTCTTTTACTTCACTTGGCGATTTAAAGATAAAATCGTTTCCAATTTTAAAAGCGGTGAACAAATTCTCAATCGCAGTTTGATTGTAGATATGGGATTTTTTAATGACGTCTCCTGCGATATCCTTATGAAATTTATACCTATCTTGAAGTCCGAATACTCCGATACTTGCAGCTGCTCTTTTTCCTGTATTTTTAGCGATACCTTTACACAATTGGAGTTTTAGTGTAAAATCATCGTTTTTGACTAAAAAATCTACGGAATCAATATTTGTACGGAACTCATATAAACCTTCTATGTTATCAACAAAAGGATGAAGATGAGTATAAATTGAAAACGGTTTCTTTCCTTTAAGTGCTCCTGAGTTACATAATGCACAACTTGGTATTAAATTGTAAAATGAAAGAGCCAGATAGGGATAGCGATCTTTATTTAAAAAATGGTCAAATTGAGGGCGCGATTTCATGCGTTTATTTTTTATTGTAAATGTAAAATTCCCATTACAATATGGACATGTGTTAATATCTAAACGCTTCGCATGCCGATATGCAACCGCGCCCTTATCTTTTTTTGTAAATGAATAATTTGAAAAATCATAATCGAAGATTGTTTTGATCTCTTTTTTGATTTCGTCACGGGCATAAGCTTCCCTTTTTTTTGCAACTAATATAGGTCGGCCATGCTTATCATTAATAACAGGATTCGCTATAAGGAACGCATTAACAGCTTGGTCAATTAAAGGCGTGATATTAGCTATTTCTCTTTCAAGTACGTCTGGACGTCCGATAATAATCGTTTTCAGATTCGCTTGCAGGACATTCATTACGGATTTTAGATAATTATTCGGATAACGACGTAGTTTGTTACTCAACTGCAATTCGCTCTTTATATCCTTTAAAAATAAAAGAGCCATTAAATCCAAATCAGCAAGCGAGTGTGGGCTTTTTATCATTTCTTGTTCTTTTGCTTTTTTATTTCGGCAATTCTATTCTCTAATATTCGTAGCTCTTCGTCCAATCCAAACGCTTCGAACCACATATCCTGAAGTTTTTTTCGCAACACGGGCTCCCCAATTATGTCAATTGTTTTCTTATAATCAATATCAGGCTGCGAGCCCGGAGCAAGTGGGGCCTTAATATATTCAATTATACTGTTGATTCGTTTCTTAGCATATTCTCCCATAAGCACACCATCCATATAGAAAGAGTTTGAAAGGAGTGTATGGATATTAGCTGCAAACGGAGAATCTCTATTATTATCTCTAGAATGAAAAATCGAGAGATGCTTATCAATCCATTCAATAAATAATACATGAGCCTTAGGCAAGTCAGAAGATAAGAATGGCGTATTAGCTGTAATGATCAACTGCATCTTATGCCCTGCAAATAGTTCGCTCAGAAAAGTAAGAGTGACATCCAAAAAACGCCGTTGCCATTCAGGATGATATCCAATGTCACCTTCATCAATTAAGATAACAAGGTTCCGTGATAAATCTAGGCTTTTATGATGGCGAACGTAAAAGAACCTAGACATTAGAGACAAATATGATTGTTCACCACCGCTTAATGTACGCCAGCGAAAATTTAAAAATGAACTTATGCCTTTAATCTGAAGATATAATTTGCTAAAGTCTTTAAACGCACTTTCAGTTTTTTCGTTCAATTTTAAAAGCAATGTTTTCCCATTGCGAACAGTAATAGTTTGTTCGGCAATCAATTGCTTCAAGGTTGCCAAGAAAATGGGTACGAGATTTGACAACAATTCGTGCCTGGGTGAATATACCTTTCGACCATCACGTTCTAATTCAATTTGTGACATACTTGTGAAGTACTTAATAATATATTCTTCGGCGGATTCATCATTCCTTAGAGGCTGCAAAGGATGGAAGTACGGATTGTTGGGACTGTACTTATAGTCATTTATCAGAAAATTTACAAAAACAGCAAGTAGAAAATTCCGAGTAAGTTCATCAGCGACATTACCGCTTATACTTCGCTCGCTTTGAAATGCCTTTATAAGCTTTGCTATCTCCGGATATTTGCTTTCCTGATCAGTAAAAAACAAACAGTCAGTCAGATCTACTTCAATGTAAAGATTTTCAGGTTTATCAAATGGCAGGGTCGTAGAGTTTGAAAGTAAAAACTGTATAGCCCTCGCTACTTCGGACACATGAAGATTATCGAGATCATTACATTGCGAAAGCAAGTTTATCCTTGTCAATTCGTCACGGTTTTCTTCAGTGATTCTTCTTCGGTCTTCCATCATAAGAAACGTTGTCGAAATGTTAGAAAGGCCCATCCAAGGCTGCATGTCTTCGTTAAAATCCAACAGATATGAGTAATATATGTATTCGGCATTTCCAAGATGACCTGCGAATCTAAAATCTTGTCCAGAATTTTCTCCATAAAATTTCTCGTCGAATTTTATGGATGTCTTGTTAATTATCTTTACGTCAATCTGCTCAGGCTTGATAATAAAATACTGTTGGGTATTACTTGCCTCTTCGATTGAATAGATAAAAAGATCATTGTTTATACCTGCCTGCTTTCCCTGTGGCAAGTTAGATTTAATATAATTGAGGATAGTCGATTTCCCTGCACCGTTTTTTCCAATAATTGCTGTAACATTAGCGACGTCTGAGTTTTTAAAGAAATTCTCGATGTAGTCGGGATTTTCAGATATAGTCAGAATGTAATTGTCTCTACTGGTGTCAGGAACCATTTCTATGATAAGTCGTGCGGAAAGATTTATACCTATCTTTTGGAGGCGACCAAAATCATTAACCCATAAATAATGAATCTGCATATATTTCTATTAATAAGTGAAATTACAGAATTCGTAAATTTATTGCAAGTATTTAAATCAAAATTGTATTTGTAGGCAGATTAATACTAAGTAAAGAGAAGATAAAATTGAAAAGATCACCCAGAGGAACGTTAATTGGCATCTGAGTTATTTCGGAACATGTCCAAAAGTTGTGGAATAGGGAAATAATTTAGTTAGTCCGAACAGGAAGAAATTGATATTCCCGACACCCCCAAATTGAGCTCTGAATGCTTTGATTTTGGCACTAAAAGACTCTGCTAATGCATTAGTACTTTTTTTATCGAAGTAATTGAGTATTTTTTGCTCTGCAAGATGATGGTTCTAGATATAGTGTTGACGGATTCCGCCGTTGGTATTCGCACCTACAACTAATACATGTATTTGTTTCTTCAGCAGGCATTATTAAAAGTATATAGGTGTTATAAATAGCTAGATGGGTTGTTATTAAGAACACCGACTATAACGAAATACTATCCATTACTTTTCTATTTGCCTATTTTTAATAAAAAACTAATAAATACCAAGCTAATACCAATTATGCACGTCTTTACAATATGTATGCAATTGATATTTGCAGCATAATAGAATATGTAGGAATTAAATACTGATAATTAGAAACAACTTTGAAAACATTAATTTTTCATTATAAAAACAAACACTATGAATTACAAGCACTCATTTAAACTACTACTTTTTTGTGTTTTAATTTTCATTTCACAGCTAAGCAAAGCGCAGAGTTGGCAGTGGGCTAAAAAAGGTGATTGCCCGTTTTATAGTTTAGTAAACTCAATCGCAATATCAGAAAATGATAATTCTGAGGTAGTTGCAGGTGTTTTCTCTGGACGTCGATTACAGCTAGACACAGTAACTCTTTACAATACAAATTCCGCTTTCTTAGATGCTCCGAATGATATATTTATAGCAAAGTATGACTTGAGCGGTGACATTAAATGGGTTAAGCAAATAGGCGGGCTAGAAGGAGAAACTGTAGAAGCTATGGTAACGGATAAGTGGGGTAATATTTATATTGCCGGTGCTACACAAAGTACAGTTCTAAAATTTGGTTCAGATAGCATTGTTTTTGACAACGGATTGTATCAAAATATATTTTTGGCTAAATATAGCTCTTCTGGAAATGTTATTTGGATAGATACATTCCCGCCCTTGTTGGTGTTCGCACCAACAACCCATAAGGTGGGCAGCTAGCCTAGCACCCCACCAAAAAACATATCCACAAAGCGCTATGCTACATAAAAAGCATAGTATCTTTGTGGGTTATAAGCAGCTCTTTCACATAAGCCCTATACCACCCGCTAAAAAGCACCACTAAGGTATATATACCCTAAAAAGCACGTTTTTTTCACTAAATCATTGATTATCAACACTTTTCTAGGTATTTTTAGGTATAATTATACCTTTTATACCCTGTT